>JAFTXF010000066.1 GCA_017461685.1 Lachnospiraceae bacterium | reverse complement strand
TTCGAAAGTTTTCATTTCTTCCGCTTTGGCTTTTGCTTCGGCTGCTGCCTTCGCTGCTGCTTCTTCGTGCGCTTTCTGGATTGCTTCTTTTACTAATTCTTCGTATGTTCTCATGGTTAGATTTCCTTTCTATGTGAAGTATTTGTTTTCCCTTTCTGTAATTATAATATAACACATATTCCGGAATATGTCAATATAAATATTCCGGAATATATAAAAATATTTTTCATTCGGCGGCAGGGCAATAAAAAAGAAGGCCGTTTTTATTAGCCTTCTTTTAACAATCCTTTATTTATGCGGGTTTAAGCCGTCACGGGTTCAACGTTCATTTGACAGCCAAAGGTGGTTACACAGCAGGTCGGCACTCTGCCCAGCTCTTCTGTAAGAGCCTGCACGTGCATTCTGGCCTTCGCCATGTAATAATACTGACGCTCTGTTTCCTCTGCAGGAACCTTTGTCGTCAAATCAATCTGTGTAATTTTTTCTAATAAATTTTCTCTGTTCTCGTTGTTAATATAAATTGACATTTTGTATGTTTTGTCCTTTATTCTTCATCTTTCCTTCAAATTACAAAGTAACTGTCTTTCGTAACGGTATCTTCCCCATGCTTTATTACCGCGCACAGGAGAAACCACAAGCTATCTTACCACTTTTCAAGCATTTTCTCAACCAAAATCTTTCTCAGACAGCCCCGCAAACGTTTGTCTGAAAAACATGACAAAGCTTTATCAGATAATATGGCAAAGCCTTATCGGATAAACATAGCGTCGCCAAAAGAGAAAAATCGATAACGCTCTGTGATAGCTTCCTCAGATGCATGAAGCACCTGCTCCTTACCTGCCAATGCACTGACTAACATCACCAACGTACTCTCCGGCAAATGTAAATTGGTAATCAGCGCGTCCAGAATCTTAAACCGATAGCCGGGATAAATAAAAATCTCCGTATTACCGGTCCCTGCATGCAGTACACCGTCCTCTGTGCTTGCACTTTCCACGGTGCGGCAGCTGGTAGTTCCTACACAGATAATTCTGCCTCCTGCAGCTTTGGTTTCATTGACTATGCGTGCAGTTTCCTCAGTAACTTCATAATACTCGCTGTGCATGTGATGATTGGTTACATCCTCCACCTTCACCGGACGGAAGGTGCCCAGTCCAACATGAAGCGTTACGTATGCTATTTTAACACCTTTTGCTTCGATTTCCTCTAGTAAATCTTTGGTAAAATGAAGGCCTGCCGTAGGTGCTGCGGCACTTCCCTCATACTTAGCATACACCGTCTGATAACGGTTTTTGTCCTGAAGCTTATGAGTAATATACGGCGGCAGAGGCATTTCGCCCAAAGCGTCCAGTACCTCTTCCCAGATTCCTGAATACTCAAAGGCAATCAGTCTGTTACCGTCTTCCTTGGTCTCTTTAATCTCTGCTCTCAATCTGCCGTCACCAAATACAATTCTGGCGCCCGGCTTACACTTCTTACCCGGTTTTACCAAACATTCCCAAAGGTCCTTTTCCAGACGCTTTAACAGTAAAATCTCAATCCCTGCTCCGGTATCTTCCTTAGAACCGTAAAGTCTGGCCGGAATTACCTTGGTATTGTTTAATACCATGCAGTCTCCGGGCTCCACCATATCCAGAATCTCTCTGAAAATATGATGTTCGGTCTGACCGCTGCCCTTATCCAGCACCAAAAGTCTGGAACCGGTACGGTCCTCCAGAGGGTCCTGCGCAATCAGTTCCTCCGGTAAATCAAAATAAAAATCACTTGTTTTCATATAGTTTCCTTAATGTAGAAGTTCTGTTTATAGGTTATATTTCGCCCTGAATCGCTTCCAGACTGGCCACATAATGCATAGCAGTACAATAATAAGTGCGGCTAAAACTGTCCATACTACGGCAACTGCACTCCACCCATAATGATCCGCAACCAGCACTAAACCATAACTCTGCACAACAACTCCTATGCTTGCTGCCATATTGGCAATACCTGCTGCTTCCCCTTCCCTTCCGATTTTTGCAAATCGCATGGTTAAATAGGAGGAAAACAAACCGGTTGTACCGGTAAGTACCGCAGTCATAGCAAGCGAAAGCAGACATACCACGATATGTACCTTTCCGATAAAGACTAGCACCAATACAAGTGGTAAAGCAATAACGGTCGCACCTAAATAACCTGCCAGTTCATTCTTAACGAATCTAGGGTAAAGGATGAGCTTTGTAACAATAATGCCCAGAATACTACATATAATAATGAGCAGATTCATGGAATTAGCAATAAACGGAGATATGTTTTCATAGGACTCCATCAGCATAGTAGGGGAAAGTGTTTTAATTCCCTGATCCATAACCATTCGCATAAAGCCGGCTACTGTAAAAAAGATAAAGCCACTTTCCCAGAAAGGATTTTTCACATACTGCTCTGCCGATCCTACTCCTTCCTTTTCACTTGCTCTTATCTCCCACTTTCCGATAACAGTCATATGCTTTGCAATTCTGTTATATACAGCTCCGAATAAAATGGCACAAGCAAATAAAAGAATCGAAGACACAAAGAAATTGTATTGCCACTTATTTATGAATGAAGCCATTCCGTAGGCTAAAAGCAAGCCAAAGGAAGAGGAAAATGATATATAAAATACGCCCTTTTTCGTATAACCATCTGAAAGCTGAGAAGAAATTATCTTAAATACCGCAGGCCACAATCCGAATTGTACAATAGCATTACAGGTCCATACTACCAACATTGCATAGTAATTTTGATTGAAAAATATAATACCATTCATAATACCTGAACCAATCAGCCCAATCAGAATAATCTTCTCAGGCTTGTAACGGTCAGCAAGCCGTCCTCCTACAAACTGAAGCGGCCCGTACACAAGATAAAATACGGCTGTGATCAGTCCCGTCTCTGATTTTGTCATTATGCCTTCACTGACAATCGATGCCATTGCAGCACTATAACAATTCTTGGTCATATATACCACTGCATACATAAACCATATCGTCCAAAAAAGTAATGCACTCAGCTTGTCACTGCTTATATATTTTCTTTTCATGTTAAAATCTCCAGTCCTCGAAAATACGTCTTCCTTAGTTAAAGGCCCTATTCTACAGATATATTATTGTTTTTAAATATTTCCTGCAAGCTTCACAAATGCCTTGTAACCTCTGTAAGTCTCATAAACATCAGCCTTGGAGGTTGCTTCCCACGGAGCATGCATATTCATGACTGCCACACCGCTGTCGATTACATTCATGCCATATAATGCAAGAATATATGCGATAGTACCGCCGCCGCCTAAATCTACGCGTCCAAGCTCTGCTGTCTGGAAATTAATGCTTTCCTTTGCAAAAATATCTCTAAGATGAGCCAGATATTCTGCATTGGCATCGTTGGATCCGCTCTTACCGCGGGAACCGGTAAACTTGTTAAACACCATACCGCCGCCAAGATATGCCACATTCTTCTTATCAAAGCAGTTTGCAAAGCTTGGGTCATAAGCACTGCTTACATCAGAGCTTAACATACAGCTCTTGCTTAAGCATCTGCGGATGTTTAGCTCAGAGTACTCACCCATTAAATTCATCAGTTCTGCAAGGCTGTTTTCAAAGAAACGGCTCTGCATACCGGTTGCACCAACGGAACCGATTTCTTCCTTGTCTACTAAAATACAGCAAACTGTACGGTCTGTCGGCTCCACATCCAACATAGCCATCATAGAGGTATAAGCGCAAACTCTGTCGTCCTGACCGTAAGCCAGTACCATACTTCTGTCAAGACCTGCTTCTCTTGCCTTACCTGCCGGAACTACCTCTAACTCTGCAGACAGGAAATCCTCTTCCTCTACATCGTACATTTCCTTTAAAATATCTAATACGCCCTTCTTAACGGCTTCCTTTACAGGCTCCTTCTTTTCTGCATTTTCGCCTTCTTCTCCTTGTACATCAGAAGCCTTGATGCTGATTGGTTTATTGCCCACAATAATATCCAAAGCCTCGCCCGGAATCACCTCTCCGGCCTTTAACTGCAGCTGCTCCTGAGACAGATGAATCAATAAATCGGATACAAAGAATACCGGATCATTTTCCTCTTCACCGATATTGACGATTACAGTTGAGCCGTCCTTTTTCACAATCACACCGTGAAGTGCCAAAGGAATGGCTACCCACTGATACTTCTTTACACCGCCGTAATAATGGGTATCCAGATAAGCAAAGCCACTGTCCTCATATAAAGGATTCTGCTTTACATCCAGTCTCGGAGAATCGATATGCGCACCGAGAATATTCATTCCGTTTGCAATCGGCTCCTTTCCGATGCGGTACATAGCGATAGATTTATTCATCCATACAGAATAAACCTTATCACCTTCCACCAGCTTCTTGCCTTCTTTCACGGCCTTCTCCATAGAAATATATCCTGCGTCCTCGATGGTATTTACAATCACATCGATGCACTCTCTTTCTGTCTTGCCATTATCAAGGAACTGACGGTAGCCGTCTATAAAAGTATCTACCTTGGCAAGGGTTGCTTCGTCATATGTTTCCCATGTATTTTTCTTTTCCATGATTATCCTCCTAAAATGTATTAAAAGGGCCGCAAAAATCATCTTTGCATAAAAACCCACATTAATTACATCATATCTTTTCTTTGCTGAAAATGCAAGTAGATTGTGTGATTTTGTATTGTGCGATTTTATATAAGCGAGAGACGGCAAAGCAGCCGGAATATATGCAGAAAACACGCTCATCGCGAATCATTTTCTGCATATATTCCGGCTGCTTCGCTGTCCCCACGCTTATATAAAAGGGGACTGCACTTTCCATGGCATTTATTTAAGGCTTTAGAAAAGAGTTCCCGTCCATTCAAATGGGCGAGAACTCTTCTGACCGAAAAATCAGTATTTTATTTATTTTTCTTCAAGAAGCACTTTAACTAAAGAGACCTTATTTTCTAAGCTCTGCACCCAACTGCTCTAATCCGTTCAGAATCTTCTTCATGGCACCGGCAATGTCAGCCTCTTCCAGGTTTCTGTCCTTCGCACGGAAGGTAATAGAGTAAGCTACGGACTTGAAGCCTTCTTTAATCTGGCTGCCTTCGTAAACGTCGAACAGATTTACACTTTCCAAAATCTTGCCGCCGCGCTGCGCGATTACGTGCTCGATATCGCCAACCAGTACGCTCTTTGGTACGGTCATGGAAATATCTCTTGTCACGGCAGGAAACTTGGAAACGCCTGCGTACTTGTGGTCGAAGGTTGCTCTTTCCACAATGTGAGGCATATCAATTACTGCAACATAAGCCTTTGTTCCCAGGTCGTAATTGTCACAAACAACCGGATGAACTTCACCCAGATAACCGATCACAATGCCATCATAAATCATTTCAGCCTGACGACCCGGATGTAAGTAAGGCTTCTTGTTCTTTGGATCGTATTCCACCTTCTTTGTCATACCCACTGCTGCCAGGAACTGCTCTACCACACCCTTCATGGTGAAGAAGTCACCTTCGCCGTAGAAGCCAAGTGTGAACTGCATTCTTTCGTCCGGAAGCTCCGTTACAGGCAATGCCTTTGGCAGATAAATATTAGCAAGCTCGTATAATCTTACGTCTTTATTACGTCTGTTGTAGTTGGTTGCAAGGCTGGTCAGCATACCGTTTAAGGAAATGGTTCTCATGACAGAGAAGTCTTCACCTAACGGGTTGGAAATAGTAACGGTATCACGAAGCTTATCATCAGCCGGCAATAATAATTTATCAAATACCTTCGGACTTACGAAGCTGTAGCACATACCCTGAGAGAAACCGTTTGCTTCTGCAATTTCTCTGGCCTTTGCTTCCACTACCAGCTTGAACGGAAGCTTACCTGCAGTAGACTCGCCGCCCGGAAGTGTGGTAGGAATCTTGTCATAGCCGTAGAAACGTGCTACTTCTTCTGCCAGGTCTGCCATGCGTAAAACGTCCTGTCTGAAAGAAGGAACGGTAAGCATATTGGTGTCGGCATTGTATTCGATTTCTGCCATCTTGAAAATAGCAATCATTTCTTCTGCCGCAATATCTGTACCCAGTAAATTGTTGATGCGTTCCGGCTCAAATGGCAGCTCTACCAATGGTTTGAACTCAGCCTTTACATCTACCATACCGCTTACTACTTCACCACAGCCAAGCTCTACGATCAGCTGACAAGCACGATTAATGGCAGCTTCTGCATTTCTCGGGTCTAAGCCCTTTTCAAACTTGCCGGAAGCGTCAGTACGAAGACCGATGCGCTTTGCACTCTTACGGATATTGGAACCATGGAAGGTAGCTGCTTCAAACAGAACTGTCTTTACATTGTCGGTAATCATGGAGTTTTCACCACCCATAATACCTGCAATACCGATTTCCTTCTCCGCGTCGCAAATCATTAACACATCATTGTCTAATTTTCTTTCCTGGCCATCCAAGGTTACAAAGGTGTCACCGTCCTGTGCACGCTTTACGATGATCTTGTGGCCTGCAACGGTATCTAAATCAAAAGCATGCATTGGCTGGCCATACTCTTCCATAACGTAATTGGTAATATCAACCAGATTATTAATCGGGCGGATACCGCTCTTTGCCAGTCTTCTCTGCATCCATTCAGGGCTCGGGCCAATTTTGATATTGGTACAAACTCTTGCACAGTATCTGGAACATAAATCCTGGTCTAATACTTCTACAGAAACGTAATCTTCTACTTTTTCATCATTTTCCTTGACCTCTACTACCGGTGGCACGAAAGGCTTACGGAAAGTAGCTGCTGCTTCTCGCGCAATACCCAGCACGCTATAACAGTCTACACGGTTGGATGTAATTTCATATTCAAATACGGTGTCACGAAGGCCCAGCAATTCCACTGCATCAATACCAACCTCTGTATCAGCCGGTAAAATATAAATGCCGTTTTCCGGAGCCAGCGGATACATATCTCTGTTGGAACCAAGCTCTTCGATGGAGCACATCATACCGTTACTTGGAATACCGCGTAGCTTGCCTGCCTTAATCTTAATGCCATCCTCCGGCAACGGTCCGCCGTCATGACCGCCTGCAACCTTACCGCCGTCTAAAACAACAGGCACCTTGTCGCCTTCTTTGACATTTGGTGCACCGGTCACAATCTGAATGACCTCAGAACCGATATTTACCTGACAAACAATTAATTTGTCAGCATCAGGATGTCTTTCAATCTTTAAGATTTCACAAACTACAATTTTCTCTAAATTTTTGTCTAATTTTTCAAAGCCTTCTACTTTAGTACCGGAAAGGGTCATTGCATCGCAATATTCCTGGTCTGTGCATGTAAGTTCCGGCACATATGCTTTAATCCATGATAATGCTGTATTCATAATATCTAAATCCTTTCTACCTATAAAAACATGTCACAGTTCACCTATGCCCAACTCGCAAAGGCACCTACGGTGCTTTCTCGCAGCTTACGCAGCTAACTTTGCTCCTCCGGGGCATTCCCTTCGTCACTGTAAATGTCGAAATCATTATGCGAACATATGATTATCTCCATTTTCATTGACGAGTGAACTGTTATATCAGAACTGTTTCAAGAAACGTTCGTCATTTTCATAAAGAAGTCTCATGTCGTCGATTTCGTACTTAAGCAGTGTAATACGCTCCAAGCCTACACCAAATGCAAAGCCGGAATAAACTTCGGGATCAATATTACTCATCTCTAATACGTGTGGATGAACCATACCGCAGCCGAGAATTTCAATCCAGCCGCTGCCCTTACAGAAACGGCAGCCCTTACCGCCGCACTTAAAGCAGGAAACGTCCATTTCCGCACTTGGCTCTGTGAACGGGAAGTGATGCGGTCTGAATTTAACCTTGGTGTCCTCACCAAACAATTCCTTGGCAAATACTGCTAAAGTACCCTTTAAGTCTGCAAATGTAATATGCTTATCAATTACAAGACCCTCAATCTGGTGGAAGGATGGGCTGTGGGTAGCGTCTACCTCATCAGAACGGAACACGCGGCCCGGTGCAATCATACGGATAGGAAGCTTGCCCTTTTCCATCTCATGAACCTGAGTACCGGAGGTCTGAGTACGTAATAAAATATCGCCGTTTACATAGAAGGTATCCTGCTCATCCTTTGCCGGGTGGTCAGCAGGGATATTTAATGCCTCAAAGTTATAATAATCCTTCTCTACTTCCGGGCCTTCTACCACTTCATAGCCAAGGCCGATAAAGATATTTTCCACCTCTTCCAAAACAGTGGTATTTGGATGTCTGTGGCCTCTTGGAAGCTTCTTTGCAGGTAAAGTAACGTCAATTTCCTATGCTGCAAGACGAGCCTCTAAAGCTGCCTGCTCTAATTTCTTCTTTGCGTCTTCAAGTGCGGTCTCGATTTCCACGCGTACATCATTTACCATCTGGCCAACCTTCGGTCTGTCCTCCGGTGCAACGTCCTTCATGGACTTTAATACAGCGGTAAGCTCACCTTTCTTACCGAGGATGTTTACACGCACATCATTTAATTTGTCCAGACTGTCGCTGGATGCAATGCTTGTAAGTGCTTTTTGCTTGATTTCTTCAAGTTTTGCTTTCATGTTCATACTCCTTTTTATGTTTTTGTGGTTAAGCTGTAAATAAAAAATCCCTAAGAGCCAAAGCTCTTAGGGACGATAAATTACCGCGGTACCACCCATGTTCCTGCCATAGCAGGCACTCATACGACGTAACGTGTCGGGATACGCCCTGACCTACTGAAATTCAACCAGGAAGCTCCGGTGGGAAATTCATGCAATACCGTAACCTGAGCCGGCTTCCAGCCGCTGACCAGCTCTCTCTGTAGGAATGATAGTACACTACTGACACCTTCATAGCCTTTATCATTTTCAACTTAGGAAATATTTTAGTACTTTTTTCGCAAACTGTCAACTGTTCTGCGCAAACTTTCCTCCTTATTTGCTTATTTTTCCCTTTTCCTATTTAAATAAATATCAATCTTCTCCCGCATCTTTTCGGGAATTTCTCTCGCCACCGGACATTCTTTGGCATTGGCCATACGCTCTATAAATTCCGTAATAAAAGCAATGTCCTTTATAAGCTGTTCCGGGCTCATAACCTTCCATGTATCATAGCGATTATGTATCATAGCGGTATGAGCAGGTGCATATCGCGCAAAAGATACAGCCGGGATTCCCTTATCTGCAAAAGGTGTGGAATCACTGGAACGCACACCATCCCTTGCCTCAATTCCTACGCCCATTTCCGCAGCCATATACTGAATGTAATGTACCAGCTTCTCTTCTGCAGTACATATCGCTGCAAATCTGCCCATAATACAGCCAATCATGTCCATATTGATATTTAATACAATCTTCTCCAATTCTGCTTCGTGCTGCATGCAATATGCCTTGGAGCCGATAAGCCCCCGTTCCTCTGAACCATGCCATATAAAACGCAGACCATATCTGTGACGCTTTCCGCAAAAAGCTTCCGCAATCCCCAGTACACCGATACAGCCGGACATATTATCATAGGCACCGGTAGATAGTTCTGTGGTGTCATAATGTGCATTAATCACAATCCATTCATCCGTTTCTCCGGGTAATTCTGCAACCACATTATAAGACTCACCTTTATACTCACTCTGCTCCAAAATAATTCTGGCCTTCCCGGCACCCTT
>JAFTXF010000065.1 GCA_017461685.1 Lachnospiraceae bacterium | reverse complement strand
TATTCCTCCAACTGTGCCTCATACTCGCTGAGCTGACTGTTTACCTTGTCTAAATTACTCTGATTTTGATTAATTTGTTGCTGAATACTGCTGATGCTGGATGCTTCAACATATAATAGTTGTGTCCCTAACAGGGCACATGCTATAGTGCATGCTACAAATCTCTTTGGCAGCTTCATATAAATCCTTTCTGATTGTTATTATAAACGGGCATATGCGAAACGTGATGATTGCCAGTCAAAGCAATATATGTTCTGCTTCATGGACGTTCTCACTCCATGAAAATGCGTAGCGGTACTAAGCTCAGACTGCGGCAACTGCCTTGCTTCGCTAAGGACCGACGCTTTTCAAGGCCCTTCAGCCAGAACATATATTGCTCTGACAGGCAGCCACAAAGTTTCGCATATGCTGAAATTATTATAAGTCGCAGTTATTCACTGTTCTTGGGAACGGAAGGACGTCACGGATATTGCCCATACCGGTCAAATACATAACGCAGCGCTCAAAGCCCAAACCGAAGCCTGCATGGCGTGCAGAACCGTACTTACGCAGGTCTAAATAGAAGCCGTAGTCTTCCTTCTTCAGACCCATTTCTTCCATACGTGCCTCCAAAACCTCTAAACGGTCTTCTCTCTGGGAACCGCCGATAATCTCACCGATACCCGGTACCAGACAGTCCATAGCGGCTACTGTCTTGCCGTCGTCATTCAGCTTCATGTAGAATGCCTTAATATCCTTTGGATAATCGGTAACAAATACCGGACGCTTAAATACTTCTTCTGTTAAATATCTCTCGTGCTCTGTCTGTAAATCACAGCCCCAGGATACCTTGTAATCAAATTTGTCATTATTCTTGGACAGGATGTCGATAGCTTCTGTATAGGTCACACGGCCAAATTCAGAATTTGCCACATGATTTAATCGCTCAATCAGGCCCTTATCCACAAACTGGTTGAAGAAATTCATTTCTTCCGGAGCATGCTCCAAAACATAACGAATCACAAACTTCAGCATATCCTCTGCAAGTGCCATATCGTCTGTTAAATCTGCAAAACACATTTCCGGCTCAATCATCCAGAACTCTGCCGCATGACGGGTGGTATTGGAATTCTCTGCGCGGAAAGTAGGTCCAAAAGTATATACGTTCTTGAATGCAAAAGCATAAGTTTCCACGTTCAACTGACCACTAACTGTAAGATTAGTCTCCTTACCAAAGAAATCCTGGCTGTAATCGATGCTGCCATCCTCATTACGCGGCGGATTCTCCATATCCAGAGTGGTTACTCTGAACATCTCGCCTGCACCTTCACAGTCACTGCCTGTAATGAGCGGTGTGTGTACGTATACAAAGCCTCTCTCCATAAAGAAGGTGTGAATTGCATAAGCAATCAGTGAACGCACACGGAACACTGCCTGGAAGGTATTGGTTCTCGGACGTAAATGTGTCATGGTACGTAAATATTCAAAGGTATGACGCTTTTTCTGTAAAGGATAATCCGGTGTGGAAGCACCTTCTACCATAACCTCTGTAGCCTGCATCTCAAAGGCCTGCTTCGCCTCAGGGGTAGCCACGATAGTACCCTTTACCACCAGTGCAGAGCCGACATTTAACTTGCTGATAGTCTGGAAATTCTCCAGATTGTCATGGTAAACAACCTGTAACGGCTGAAAACAGGTGCCGTCATTTAATACGATAAATCCAAATGCCTTAGAATCACGAAGACTGCGCACCCAGCCTCCAACGGTAATCTCCTGTCCGATATATTGGTCCGGGCAGGCATAAAGGTCTTTAATATCTGTTAATTCCATAATCTGTCCCTCATAGATTCTGTAATATTTTGTAAAAAGGGTAAACGAATTACTATACCCATATTATGCTAATGCAACCTGAAACTATTCTGTTTCTGTAATGTTTGCAGAATCAGCAATGAATCCAATTACATTCTGCTGCATCAAATAGTTCTCTATTTCTTCCGCATCAAAGTACTCGTAGAAGCTCTTTACAGAGTCAATACCATATACTTCGCCATAATTTGTAACATAATCAGATGCATATGCATCTACGTCTTCTTCTGTCGGAGCGATGCCTTCTGCATTGGCAATGGCCTGGAAAATAACTGCCTGCGCTGCATAAGACTCTCCTTCAATTACCGAATAATCAGCCAGAGTCATACCTGCAAACAGTTGCGCATAGGTTTCACTGTCCATACCATAATAAGCAGCCACTTCATTAAGCTGTTCAATGACCGCTGTTCTTCCCTGCACATATACGTTCTTCGGAATCTTATTTACAGTACAGATATTTAACAACTCATTACATATTGCATTGCCCAAATTAGTGTAATATTGATTTTCAATTTCGTATGCAGCAAATGCCTCCACACCTGCTCTGTAAGCCTCTGCCGTATCATAGCCTTCACGTCCGATAGCCTTTACCGTATCATCATTAAAGCTTACAAGACCCTTTACTGTAACAGTAAATACTACATCCTGTCCTGCCAAATCGGTATTGCTGTAGCTTTCCGGGAATGTGAGATTTAAGTCAACGGTCTCACCTACCTCTACACCTACAAGACCTTCTTCAAAGCCGTCAATGAACTGGCCGGAGCCAATGCCCAGAGTTGCATCTGTAGCAGTACCGCCGTCAAATGCTACACCGTCCAGCTTGCCCTCATAATCAATGAGTACTACATCACCGTCTGCAACGGTGCCTTCTTTTACAAAGTTGTCTGCTGCCAGGTATGATGCATCATAATAAAAATAATCCATAACATATGCATCCAATTCTTCCTCTGTCATCTCTGTTCTCGCAGGTATGCTAAGGTTTAAATTGCTGTAATCGCCCAATACAACATACTCCTCTACAGGTAATTCACTCAGATTACCCTCCACCTCAACTACTTCAATGCTCGGAGTAACCGTTGCCTCCGGTAATTGTACCTCGCTGGTAGTATCATTTTCTCCGCATGCTGTCAAAGCAAATACAGACGTCGCCAGCACTAATAAAGCTGCCAGTTTCTTTTTCATAATATCCTTCTCTCTTTCTATGTGTTAATTTCAGTTATATCTAACCGTATTCAATTTATCATAACACATTTTTTCAAAATAGCAAAGCCTTCCTTGCAAATTCACATATTTTTAACATAATTTATACATCTTTTTTCTTTTTTTATTGCTTTTAACCGCTATCTTGGTATTGCCTAATGAAATAAAATTTGCTAAAATAACAATATTAATTATATTTTATTTAGGAGATACTACATGAAACCAGTTACTATTGTATTGTTGGTGATTTTTGTCATCCTGGCTGCAGCATGCGTTGCCCTCTACTTCTTTGGTAAGAAGGCACAGAAAAAGCAGGCTGAGCAGCAGGCACTTCTGGAGCAGAATAAGCAAACCGTCTCCATGTTAATCATCGACAAAAAACGCATGAAGCTGAAAGAGTCCGGTCTGCCGCAGATGGTAATCGACCAGACCCCGAAATATCTGAGAAACACTAAGGCTGCTGTGGTAAAGTGCAAGGTCGGCCCTCAGATTATGACCCTGATGTGTGATGAGAAAATCTTTGACATCATTCCTGTCAAGAAGGAAGTAAAGGCTGTGATCAGCGGCATTTACATTATGGATGTGAAAGCATTACACGGCAAACTTCCGAAAGTGGAAGAAACGAAAAAGAGCCGTTTCAAGAGGTTTGTGGACAAGCTTCAGGAAAAGGCCGGCGCAAAGCCATTATAATTTTATACGTAACCTGCAGAAGCTGCCGTCGGCAGCTTCTTTTGCTATCGGCCGCTGATAGGGCACTTCCTTTGCAGTTCAGATATTTCTTTTCTGTCTATTTATTGCAGGCTTTATCCTCTAATTTGTGCTAAACTCTACCTCTGCGTCCGTCACAATGTCATCCACATCCGAAACCGAACAAACCTTAAACAAAAAACTTTTGCCTAATTTAGAACTGTCAAACACATACACACTGTGCTTTGCATGCTCCATCATCAGACAGCGAAGGCGTGTCTCCGCCTCCGAGAAGTCAGTAATAACACCGTCTCTTGTAATCCCCTGGGTAGAAAAGAAGAAAACGTCTGCATATAATTCAGACACTGTTTTCTCCGCAATATTACCAATCAGTGCAAAGGAATTTTCCAGCAACATTCCTCCGGTGAGATAACAGCGGATATGCTTTTCCTTCAGCTTTTCCATGGCTTTCATACTGTTGGTAATCACCGTCAGGTTCTGCTCCGGCTCCATATAATCAATGATATGCCGCGCCGTAGAAGAGGCATCCAAAAAGACGGTATCGCCATTTTTTAACATCGCTGCGGCACGCTTTCCCAGCTCCGCCTTTACCGTAGCATTGGTGCGGTCCCGCAGATCAAAAGGCACCTCTCTGTTCTGATGCTCCGGGATAGAAGCCCCGCCGTAACAGCGTGTCAAAAGACCTGCCGCTTCTAAATCCGCCAAATCTCTCCTTACCGTAATCGGCGCCACATATAAATGCTTGGCCAAAAAATCCACCGTGCAGTACTTTCTAATACTTATCATTTCCAATATCTTATTCTGGCGTTCTTTTTTGAGCATTGTTGTTCCTTTCTGTTCAAGATGTTATCTCGAAATGTTCCTTTATCATTATTTTGGTCATGCATTGACATCAAATTGTGCTTTTTCTATAATTTGTATTATCAATTTTATCATAGCGCAGAAAGGAAGTCAAACTATGAACAGAAGTCAAACTATGAATAAAAGGCAAACTGCGAAAACCATTACCATTATCGGCGCCGGAATGATGGGCTCCGCCCTGGCTTTCCCGGCAAGAGAAAACGGCAATATCGTACGTATTGTAGGTACCCACCTGGACCGTGAGATTATTGAAAACTGCCGCGAAAGCAATCGGCATCCTAAATTTAATAAGGCCTTTCCGGAAGGGATCACCTTCTATCAGATTGAGGAGCTGAAAGAAGCACTTTCCGGAACAGATTTTATCATCGGAGGGGTCAGCAGCTTCGGTGTGGAGTGGTTCGGCGAGGAGATATTGCCGCAGATTGATGCCCATATCCCTGTTCTTTCCGTCACCAAAGGACTCATGAATACAGAAGACGGTTCTCTTCTGACTTATTTGGATGTATGGGAAGAAATGCTTGCCAAGAAAGGCAAAAATTTGTGTCTGAATGCTATCGGTGGCCCATGTACCAGCTATGAACTGGCAGCTCACGATCAGACAGAAGTCACCTTCTGCGGTAAAAATATGGAAGTATTGCAAATGATGAAGCAAGCCATGGCAACGGACTATTATCATATCAGCCTTTCTACGGATGTAGTAGGCGTGGAGAGTGCTGTTGCCCTGAAAAACGGCTACGCTTTAGGCATTGCTCTTACCATCGGCCTAAACCAAAAAGCCTTTGGCATAGACAGTGAGCTGCATTTCAACTCACAGGCAGCTGTTTTCGGCCAGTCTGTCCGGGAAATGAGCAAATTGCTGGCACTGCAGGGTGCAGGAGCTTTGGATAATATTGTACTGGGCGCAGGCGACTTATATGTAACCGTTTACGGCGGACGAACCAGACTGGTTGGCATCTTATTGGGACGGGGATTGAATATCCGCGAAGCTAAAGAAGAACTGAACGGTGTGACACTGGAATCCCTGGTCGTTGCAGAAAGAGTGGCGAAAGCAATCAAAGTGAAGGCTCGAAATGGTCTCATTGACATCAACGAATTCCCTCTGTTAATGCACATTGATGAGATTATCACACAAGAAAAGCCGGTTGCCATACCTTGGGAAAAATTTACTTTTGAGAAATAACTATTTTCGAGCTTGCTATACCATAAATTTTATAACTTTCAATACATATAAAATATCTAATTAAAATAATAAAGGAGATTATATTATGAATTATTGGACACAAAGTACCGAAAACATTTTTGTAGCAGCACACCGTGGCTGGTCCTCCAAATATCCGGAAAATACGCTGGAAGCCATGACTGCCGCACTTGCTTTGGGCGTGGACCAGCTGGAAGTTGATATCAGAGTTACCAAAGATGACGAACTCGTTATCATCCATGACGCCACGGTAGACCGCACTACCAACGGCACCGGCACAGTCA
The DNA here is from genome assembly GCA_017461685.1 of Lachnospiraceae bacterium. Taxonomy (GTDB): domain Bacteria; phylum Bacillota; class Clostridia; order Lachnospirales; family Lachnospiraceae; genus RGIG6307. Next base: position 319 of record JAFTXF010000065.1, on the reverse strand, counting down.
TCGATATGACTCTGGCAGAGTTAAAGGCACTGGATGTCACCATTAACGCAACCCCGGAATCTGCGGGTGCCAAAATCCCTACCTTCATCGAATTTATGGAATTGGTAAAGGATCATCCTACCATTACTCTTGATGTAGAATTGAAGGAATATCCTACCGCAGGCCGTGAAGCATTATCTTTCCGTGGATGTGACAGGGTTCTGAAAACTCTGGATGATTACGGTTTCACTGACAGGTGTGTCATAAACATTTGGAGTGCTAAGTTACATGAATATATTTATAAAAAATATGACCGAAAATACAGACAGCATGTTTACTA
>JAFTXF010000007.1 GCA_017461685.1 Lachnospiraceae bacterium | reverse complement strand
TGCATACTGAAACACATTTTGCCGGCTTCTTTGTCCGTGTGCTTTAAATATTTAATTGCATGTTCCCCATATACAATAGGCATCAGCTCTTTGTACGCGTCCAACATAATGCTTACCTCTGCTTTTTTGCAAACTTATTATCATCATTCTGATAAATATCACAGATAATCTTCTGAATCTTCAGTGCCTCTTTTCCGCTGATTTCCAAGGCATCCAGTCCGGCTACTGCCCTATAAAACTGGTCAATCTGCACTGCATGCTGCTTGCCCCAGTAAGGCTTGCCGCCTGTGTAGGCTACAATCTTCTGCGGCTGATTTACTACACTTTCTACGGTGCCGTCGTCATAAGTAATCACTGCCTCATCATAGGAAAGACGCACCGTTCCGTGCTCGCACACAAGACGGATTTCGATTGGCTCATCAATCAAATAATTGTTCATGGCAAAGAAGGAAAGCAGGCAGCCGTTTTCATACTTAATCAATCCCTCCGCACTATCCTCTACTACCATAATCTCATGATTTCTGTTGTGGAGAGAGGACTGTACTTCTACAGGAGTACTGTCAATAAACCAGTTTGCCAGGTCAATGGAATGAATGGCCTGATCGATAATAACACCGCCGCCTTCCTTGTCCCAGGTACCCTTCCAATCAGAGCCTCCATAATAATTATCCGGACGATACCAGGTAAGGGTAGTTCTGCCACACTTTACAGCCCCCAGCCTGCCGTCCACGATACGTTTCTTTACTAACATAGAAGGCGTATTATAACGGCACTGGAAAATAATACCGTACTGCAGGCCACACTGCTCAGCCATTTCCACTGCAGAAACCGCATCTTCATAGCGGATACTCATAGGCTTTTCGCTAAGTACGTGGATGCCTGCCTGAAAGGCATCCTTTGCCACTATCGTATGTAAATAATGCGGCAGACATAAATGTATTACATCCAGCTTTTCTTTTGCAAACATTTCATGATAGTCTGTGTAAGCCTTCGTATGATACTTTTCTGCCGCTGCTGCTGCACGCTCAGGCTTAATGTCGCACACTGCCACCAATTCAGCCTCATCCAATGCCTCAATGGAATCCAAATGCATTACGGATATATTCCCACAGCCAATCACTGCAACTTTTAGTTTATTCATTTCTTCGTTCCTTTCCCAACCATCACCGGGTTGCTTTCCATTATCAATATTTGTTTTTATACTAACACATTTTTTTACATTCCAGGAGAAATATTTTGCGTTTGTTTTGTAAAATTTGTACCTTTCTGCACATGCACTTCTTATTACTATCGGTGATATATCGGGAAATATATTCGCATATCGATTCAAAGATAAATTTTCTTTTCAAAATTACTTTCATTTTTCTACAAAGCAAAAATATTACAAATCTAAGTCCAAAATCTTATTGGTACATCCGTTTTTCCGTGATATTGTTAAGTCAGAATTATTATATCACAAGGAGGCATTCTATGAAAACACTTAAAATTGGCACTTGCATACATTTTACTTCTATGGAAGAGTTGCCGGCAAAGTTTGCTACGCTGCGTGAGCACGGTTTTGACTCCTGCCAACTCTTAGCATGGAACCTTACATTATTAACTGACGAAAACGCTGTAATCGTGAGAGATTTACTGGACGAATATGGTATTACCGTTTCTGCTTTCTGGTGCGGTTGGGAAGGCCCTCGCAAATGGGACTTTTATGAAGGCCAGCTTACCCTCGGTCTGGTACCGACAGACTATCGTCAGATGCGTATCAAGAACTTGTGCGATGGCGCAGATTTTGCCCACAAATTAGGCATTACCGACGTGGTAACCCACATGGGCTATATCCCGGAAAATCCATACGACCCTAATTTCAGCACCTTCTGTATCGCAGTACGTACCGTTGCAGAACATTTACAGAAAAACGGCCAGTATCTTTTATTTGAGACAGGCCAGGAGACCCCTGTCACTATGCTTCGCTGCTTTGAGCAGGTAGGCTGTGACAATCTGGGAGTCAATCTGGATACCGCTAACCTTATTCTCTATGGCAAAGCCAATCCGGTAGACGCTTTGGATGTTTTCGGTCCATATGTACGTAATCTTCATGCCAAGGATGGCCGCTACCCTACCAATGGCCATGACCTGGGTGAAGAAACCAAGTTAGGCGAAGGCAAGGTTGACTTCAAAGCACTTTTTGTGAAGCTGCATGAGCTGGGCTATCAGGGGCATGTTACCATTGAGCGTGAAATCGAAGGTGATCAGCAGTTAAAGGATATTTTGGAATCCAGAACCTATCTGGAAGAAATTATTAACGAAGTATACGGAGGATAATATCATGTTAAAGGTTGGTTTAATCGGTGTAGGCGGTATCAGCGCTGCACATTTCTCTGCCTGGGACACCATACCGGAAGCAGAAATCGTTGCTATTTGTGACGTTCGTACGGAGCGTCTGGAACTGCATCCGGAGAAGCGTCACTATACCTCTTTTGATGAAATGCTTGAAAAGGAAGAACTGGATATTTTAGATATTTGCCTTCCTTCTTATCTGCATCCGGAATATGCGATCAAGGCTATGGAAAAAGGTCTTCACGTACTCTGCGAAAAGCCGATTTCCTTAAAAGAAGAAGACGTAGAGCGTGTATATTCTACCGCCCACAAAAATAACGTCAAATTCATGGTTGCGCATGTACTGCGTTTCTGGCCTGAGTTTGAGCTTTTAAAGGAACTTTATGATTCCAAAAAATACGGCAAATTATTATCCCTTTCCATGAACCGCTTAAGCTCTATTCCGAAATGGAGCTGGGACAACTGGATGAAGGACGAGAAAAGAAGCGGTCTGGTTCCGTTTGACCTGCATATTCATGATTTAGATTTCCTTGTTTACGCTTTCGGTAAGCCAAACAATATGATTGGCCACCGCAGCAAACGTCCTGACCAGGATTACATCCAAGCGCTTTACGAATTTGACGACTTCTGTGTATCTGCACAAGCTTCCTGGTTCGCTGCACCGTATCCATTTTCTGCAGGCTACCGTGCTCAGTTTGAAACTGCTGTTTTGGAATTCCAGCAGGGCATCTGCAAAATTTACGAAGTAGGCGGCAACGTCATCGACCTGACAGGAGCAGCTGACGGCGATACCGGTTCTATCAATCTGCCAAAGAGCAATGCTTACGCAAATGAAGTTCGCTATTTCATGGACTGCGTTCTGGAAGACAGATTCCCGGATAAGGTGAAACCGGAAGAACTGACTACTGTAATTGAACTGTTACATAATCTGTAATTTTATATCACTAAAATGCATTTCTGCCTGCACTCCAATGCTTCTTTGACACCTTGGAATGCAGGCAGTTCTATATACACCTTTCCTTTTCATATATTTTCATACTTTGTCTTTCTATACTGTGCAGCTGACAATCCCGTAACTTTTTTAAATGTTTTTGAAAAATAGTTATAATCGTGGAAACCGCATAATTCTGCTATCTTGTATAGTGTGTTATCCTCTGTAATAATTAATCGTTTTGCAAGGTCGATTCTCTGATTGATAATAAACTGCGTTATGGTAATTCCCGTATGTTTTTTAAAAAGCAGGCATGCGTATTGCGGTGCCAGATGAACTGAAGAAGCGATATCATTTAAACTAAGTCCCTTCGAGATATTGTCTGTAATATACTGTTTTATGTGCTGTATGTGTGGATTTTCACCTTCGCAGCTTCTTTCAAGCAACTGGTAGTAGAGATAAGCCAAAAGCGTCTCGCATTTTTCGGTTTTCTTCGAGGAAACCGTACCAAAATCCCTCACAAGAGTTTCCAGCAAAAAAATGGTATTAGAGTTGACGCACTTTGGGATAAAGCTGCACAACTGTAACTCATCATCGTTTCCTATATAAGCATTAATAATTACATAATGACACGGTTCTTCTGAAAACAGCCTTT
>JAFTXF010000064.1 GCA_017461685.1 Lachnospiraceae bacterium | reverse complement strand
GGACTGGAGCATATTGAGGAGTAAAATAAAGGAGATAGAAGTTTATGAAACTCGGTGGCTGCCGGCGGAAGTAATATATATTCCGTCTCGGGGACGTTTTCACTCCGTGAAAAACGCAACGGTACTAAGCTCAGGCTACGGTTACCACCTTGCTTCGCTAAGGACCGGCGCTTTTCAAGGCCCCTCTACAGGAATATATATTACTTCCGCCGGCAGCCACCGAGTTTCATAAACTTCTAAAAATAAAGGAAATCAAGAAAGGAATTATCACAATGAAAAAGGTATACATTTTAGAGGATTTAGACTGTGCACATTGTGCAGCATTGATTGAGGAAGAGGTTGGTAAGTTAGAGGGCGTTTCTAAGAGCAGCCTTGCCTTTTTGACACAGACGCTTACCATTGAAGTGGCTGAGGAGAAGGCGGCAGCAGTGGAGAAGGCTATTATTGAAATCGTGAAGAAAAGGGAGCCTGACGTAACAGTCATTGCAAAATAAAATGAGCAGGAAGTTAAAAAGACAATTAAAAAAACTCATTGTCAGCGGTGTGCTATTTGCCGTGGGCATGATTTTGGAGCATTTGCCGGGGGCTTTGGGACTGGAGCGTTTCGCAGACATTTTTTCCGTGGGAGATTTTTCTGTCGGAGCCGCCGAGCTTTTGGAATGGTCAGCGATTCCGTTTTTCGTCATTTCCTATTTGCTGATTGGTGTAGAGGTGGTAAAGGCTGCTTTTAGCGGTGTTCGCCGCAAGCAGATGATGGATGAGAATTTCCTCATGACCATTGCTACTTTCGGTGCCTTTTTGCTGGGGGATTTGGGAGAAGCCTGCGCGGTTATGCTATTTTATCAGGTGGGCGAGTGGTTCCAAAGCTATGCTGTCGGTAAGAGTCGCAAGTCTATCACCGATTTGATGGATATATGTCCGGAGTATGCCAATGTGAAGCGTGGTGACAGTCTGGAGGAGGTAGACCCTGACGAGGTGCAGGTAGGCGAAGTGATTGTGATTAAGCCGGGCGAGCGTGTTCCGCTGGATGGCATTGTGAGAGCAGGCTTTTCCAGCCTGGATACCAAGGCTATCAGCGGTGAGAGCATGCCCAGGGATATTAAGCCGGGAGAAGCTATTGTCAGCGGCTGCGTGAATATGAGTGCCGTATTGGAGGTGGAAGTGACCAAGGCTTACGAGAATTCTACCGTTGCCAAGATTTTGGAGCTGGTGGAAAATGCCTCCTCCAATAAAGCAGAGGCAGAGCAGTTTATCAGCAAGTTTGCAAAGGTGTACACACCGATTGTGGTATATTCTGCTATGGCGCTGGCATTTTTGCCACCGATTTTCATTACGTTTGGAAATGCAATGGGGCTTTTTGCAGCACCAATGAATGCAAATTGGAGCGATTGGATTTACAGGGGTCTGGTATTTTTAGTAACCTCTTGTCCTTGTGCACTGGTAATCAGTATTCCGCTTAGCTTCTTTGGAGGTATCGGCGGGGCAGGTAAGGCCGGGATTTTGATAAAGGGCAGCAATTATTTAGAGACCCTTGCAAAGGTAGATACGGTAGTCATGGACAAAACAGGTACATTGACCAAGGGAACCTTTGCGTTACAGGAAGTACATCCGGTGGGCATTTCAAAGGAAGAATTTTTAGAAATATTAGCCCATGTAGAGTTTTTGTCCAATCATCCTATTGCGAAATCATTGGTTTCTGCTTTTCCGGGTGTGTTGGATGAAAAGGCAATTCATAATATGCAGGAAATTCCGGGCAAGGGTATTCAGGTAGAGGTGGCAGGTGTGACCTATTACGGAGGCAATTATCGTCTGATGGAGGATTTAGGCTTTACCGGCCTTAAGGAGACTGCTCTCGGTACCATGGTACATTTGGCGACGGTTGACAGGTACCTGGGCTATGCAGTAGTAGCGGACAGCCTGAAGGAAGATACCAAAGAAGCCATGCAGGGCTTAAAGGCAAGCGGTGTATCCAATCTGGTGATGTTAACCGGTGACAAAAAAGCCACAGCTCAGGCGGTAGCGGCAGAGATTGGCATTGATACGGTTTATGCGGAGCTGCTTCCGGCAGATAAAGTAGACAAAATCGAAGAACTCTTTGCAGGCAAAAGGGCATGGAACAGTACAAAAGCCGATCGGTCTAATAGCGGTGACAAGTCCGAAAGCCGCGGTCGGTCTGAAGGCTGTCGTAAGTCTGATGGGCGTGGCAAGATTTGTTTTGTGGGAGACGGTATGAATGATGCGCCGGTACTTGCAAGGGCAGATGTAGGTATTGCCATGGGCGGTATGGGCTCTGATGCGGCTATTGAGGCAGCAGATGTAGTGATTATGACTGACGAACCGACGAAAATTGCACTTGCTATGAAAATAGCCCGCAAAACCCTTAGTATTGTGCATCAAAATATCGTGGGTGCTATTGGCATTAAGGTGCTTGTATTGATATTGACTGCTTTGGGATATGTAGGCATGTGGGCTGCGGTATTTGCGGACGTAGGCGTGGCCTTCCTGGCTATATTAAATGCTATGAGAGCGTTAAAAGTGAAGTAGAGAAGAGGTATCATTGTATGTGTCGAGGATATTCAGATGCATGCAGTGATACTTTTTTGTCCCGTGGGGAATGAGGATTTAAAAAGTTCGAAGAGGACTTGTCCGGTTTGTTGCTCTTTTTCCATTGAGAACGCAAAAAAATTGTAACATTTTCAGCATTTCTGCCTCAAATAAACAGGGAGGTGAGAAAATGGTCAAGCTGCGACAGCCGCCGAGTTTCACAAATGCCTAAATTATGATTCAACGGGAAGGAGGGACAAGCGATGGCCGCATTTCATGAGATTTACGAAAAGCACGCAAAGTCGGTATACCGTTTCCTTCTGGCATTAACCAGAGATGAGAGCATGGCAGAAGAATTGCTTCAGGAGACTTTTTATCAAGCTTTTTTACATATTGACCAATTTGAAGGGCGCAGCAGTTTGTACACGTGGCTTTGTCAAATAGGCAAGAATGCATGGCTGAAGGAATGCCGGCGTAGTAAGCGGTATTCGGAAACTTCCTGGGATGATCTGAGGCTCTCCGGCAAAGAACCGCCGCCGGACGAACAATACATACGAAAAGACGAGTATCTCAGGGTGCGACAGGCTATTTTGAAGCTGGAGGAGCCCTACAAAAATGTAATTATTCTTCATGCTTACGGCGGCGTGAAGTTAAAGGAAATTGCCGCCATGTACGGAAAAACCGAGAGCTGGGCGCGAGTTACTTATTACCGTGCAAGACAGCAAATTGTGCAGGAGGTGTCCGGATGAAGCAATTATGTACAAGGGCACAGGAGGTCCAAATGAGATTAACATGTGAATGTATGCAGGAGGTATCTAGATGAAGCTATCATGTGAAATTGTGCAGGATTTACTGCCGTTATATGAAGAAAATTTATGCAGTACAGAAAGCCGTACAGCTGTGGAGGAGCATTTGCAGGAATGTACAAAATGCCGGTCAATGCTTCAGAATGTAGAAAAATTGGAATTGAATGAGGAGGTACCGGTGCAGGCCGATACAGAGGCAAAGGCGGTAGCAGGAAGCTTCCGCAAGGTACGCCGCAGATGGAGGGTATCGTTAATTGCCATGCTATTGGTAGTGCCGACGCTGATTTTGAGTATAAATCAGTTTCGAAGAGCAGGCATCTGTTTTACGAATCTGGATGAAATTTTTGTGGCATGGAAGTATGTACATGCATTGGAAAACGGAGATTATGAAAAGCTGGCGTCCTACATGCATTACGAAAACCTGCATCAGCATATCAAGGAACTGGTAATTGCGGAGCCTGATGTAAACGTCAGCAATTATTCCACACAGATGCTGGATGATGATTGGGCATGGGTGGTTACTTCCTCCTTCTATGAGGAGTACTTACAGTGGGAAGAGGATATAAAGAATTTCTGGGGCAGTGTGATTTATAATTACGTGCCGGGAATCATGATACCGGAAACGATTTGGGCGGAAATAACTTCGTGGGAGCCTGAAACAGTGGCGGAAACAGCAGAGGGGGAAATCCTTCTTGGAAATCGG
>JAFTXF010000063.1 GCA_017461685.1 Lachnospiraceae bacterium | reverse complement strand
CGGATTTTAGTACTGTAGCAGGTGCTTATCAGCTGTGTTTCCGCGGACGCTTTCGCTCCATGAAAATGCGTAGCGTGCATTGAACACTTAGTGAGCACGAAGGGCGAACTTAGTGAGAAAGCATGCCTTGCGCTGTACTAAGCTCAGACTGCAGCCTACGGCTTTGCTTTGCTAAGGACCGACGCTTTTCAAGGCCATTCAGCCAGAATATATATTGCTCTGGCAGGACGCCACAGAGTTTCACAAATTAGTGATGAAAAGTGTAGGAAACGAAAGGAAGATAGTATGAACATCATTTTACATCAGCCGGAGATTCCGCAGAATACCGCTAATATTGGCCGAACCTGCGTGGCTACCGGTACGAAGCTGCATTTAATTGACCCGTTGGGATTTAAGCTGGACGATAAAAGTGTCAAGCGTGCCGGTATGGATTATTGGCAGCATGTACAGTTGTATCGCTATGTGAATTTTGAGGATTTTCTGGCAAAGAATCCGGGCGCCAAAATATGGATGGCCAGTACAAAGGCCAAGCATGTATACAGTGATGTGACCTTTGGGCCGGATGATTTTATTATGTTTGGCAAAGAAAGTGCAGGGATTCCGGAAGAAATTCTGGTGGAGTATGAAGAGACCTGTATTCGTATACCGATGCTCCCGGATATTCGTTCCCTGAACCTCTCTAATTCGGTGGCAATTTGCCTTTACGAGGCGTTGCGCCAGCAGAATTTTGAATCCATGCAGTTAGAAGGGGAACTGCACAGATTACAGTGGAAATAGCATTTTTTTCCTTTACAGATTCTTCCCCGGCGCCGGCCCGAATTCTTTCTTGTAGGCCCGGTAAAAGGCAGAGTAATCGTGAAAGCCGGCCTGTAAAGCGGCATCTCCGATATTCATACCTCCGGCCCGCAAATCACGCACCATGGCTAACCGTTTTAAACGGATGTATTCATGCACGGTCAGGCCGGTAGCCTTGCGGAAAGCCCTGCACAGATAATATTTCGAAATATAAAACTTATCTTCCAGCAAATTTAGTGTAATATCTTCCGTAAAATGTTCATTCAGATAGGAAATGATCTCCTTTAATGTTCCATTGGAAAAATCAGTTGTTGAGACTAGCGTAAGCTGATTCACCAGGTAGAGTATCTCAATAATTGCAGCGGTAAGTATGGGGGTATCCTCACTTTTAGTAAAATTGTCTGAATATTTTTTGTGGCGTAAAAAGGCGTCGTATAGACCGCTGGAGCGTACGATATTTGCAGGAATTTTATTTCCGGAAGCTGAAGATATATCCAAAAACGGAGCTTCATAGTCTGTGCAGTTGTTTTCATGAAAAAAGGCAGGGGAAATATGCAGCGTAATACGGCGGTACGGAGCTACGCTGTTATGGTAAATTCTGTGTAATTCATTCTTTCTGATTACAATGATGTCATAAGGATTCAAAGGGTAAATCTTGTCTTCTACAATATAATTCGCATCACCTTCCAAAAACAAGAAGATTTCATATTCATCATGGGTATGCAATTGAAAAAGTGCATTAGATGGCATGAGTGTGAGAACATCGTCTATATAATAATACTTTACTTTCATTCAGCTTTCCTTTCTATACAACGTATGAGCTACAGACTCTGATGGATCTAATAGCGAAATCCAATTGCTGTTTCGGCAAGTGATTCGGCCATAATTGCCGAATTATCAGTCCCCTAACTGCCAGTATCATAGCACAAAAGAGCAATATTTGCAATGTTTAGGACAAAAAACGGAATGGAATATATTAATAATTGTGATAATATAAAAATACATAGTAACTATAGTGGAAGATGTGGCAGATAAATGCTGCACATTTCTGATGTGAAAGGTGGGTGATGTTGTGATTTACAACAAAATAAGTGGTTTCTCTGATGAGATTTCAGAAAACACAGACATTCAATTTGAAGTGTTAAATAAGTTGAATATTGGTTATTTTGAGCCGAGAGGAATTGACGGCAAAAATATTTCTACATTGACCGATGAGGAAGTGACCGCTCTGAAGGAGAAAATGGATCGTCACGGAATCAAGGCATCTTCTATTGGTTCTCCAATCGGTAAGATGAAACTGGAGGAAGATTTTGAGCCGCATTTCGAGAAATTTGTAAGAGTAGTGCGTATTGCACAGATGCTGGGCGCTAAGTATATCCGTATGTTCAGCTTCTATCATGAGAGCGGAGAGGTTTGGACTGATGAGGAAAGAGAAGCGGTGATGAGCCGTCTTCGCAGAATGATTGCCTACGCCAAGGAGCAGAATGTAGTTCTTCTGCACGAAAATGAAAAGGACATTTACGGAGATACCGCAGACAGATGCCTGGATTTGATGAAGGAGCTGTCCTGCGAGCATTTTAAAGCAGTATTTGACCCGGCCAATTTCGTACAGAGCAATCAGGATACCCGATATGCTTATGATATCTTGAAGGATTATATCGCATACGTACATATCAAAGATGCGATGAAGGCAGACGGAAGAGTAGTTCCGGCCGGTGCAGGCGACGGCAATGTAGAATATGTTCTTGGCAATCTTTTTGAAAAAGGCTACGATGGTTTTGTAAGCTTAGAGCCACATCTGGGCAGCTTTGAGGGCCTTGCTGATTTGGAGCTGGATGACAAGATGGAGAAGCTTCCAAAGGGCGGAGAAGGTACCTTCACATTGGCGCACCGTGCTCTTTGTGAGATTTTGGAGCGTGTGGTAAAGTAAACGAAGAATAAATGGAAAATAAACGGGAGGCCGCAAAGTGGCTGCACAGCACATGAATGCGGCTGACCGGTGTAGAAAGGATATGTATTATGAGTAAATTAAGATTAGGTGTCATCGGATTTGGTAACATGGGTACAGAACATGTAAAAAACATAACCGAAGGCAAAGTAAAGGACATGGTAGTAGGAGCAATCTGTGATATTTCTTCTACAAGACGTGAAGCAGTAAAAAAGCAGTATCCTGATATCCCGGTATTTGATAATGCAACGGATATGTTTAAAAGCGGATTGATCGATGCAGTTGTTATTGCAACATATCATTATTTCCATCCGACATTAGCAATCGAAGCCTTTGAACATGGTCTCCATGTTATTACAGAAAAGCCTGCCGGTGTATACACTAAGCAGGTAAAGGAAATGAACGAAGCAGCTGCAAAGTCCGGTAAGGTATTCGGTATCATGTATAATCAGAGAACCAATCCTGTTTATCAGAAGGTTCGTGAAATGATTCAGAGCGGACAGTTAGGTCATATTAAGAGAATTACATGGATTATTACAGACTGGTACAGACCGCAGGCTTACCATGACAGCAGTACCTGGCGTTCAACCTGGAAGACAGAGGGTGGCGGTGCTTTGATCAATCAGAATCCGCACCAGCTGGATTTATGGCAGTGGCTGTTTGGCATGCCGGACAGAATTTATGCCAAGGCAGGCTTTGGCAAGTACTATGACATCGAGGTAGAAGATGATGTTATGGCCCTCTTCGAGTATGATAATGGTACTACAGGACAGTACATTACTTCTACAGGTGAAGCACCGGGAACTAACCGTTTGGAAATTGCTTGTGACATGGGTAAGCTTGTAGTCGGAAAAGATAGATTTGATTTTTACAGGAATGTTATTTCAGAGAGAGAACACAACAGAATAAATACAAAGCCGTTTGGGACACCGGAATGCTGGGAATGCAAAGTTCCGGTAGAATTTTCTTGGGGTACACAGCATGTAGGAATCTTTAATAATTTTGCTTCTGCAATACTGAGAGGCACAGAGCTTCTTGCACCGGGTGAGGAAGGTATTAACGGACTTACTATTTCCAATGCGATCCATTTAAGTGCATGGACCGGGGAAACCGTAGATGTAAAGAATTTCCCGGATGAGAGATTCTATGAGCTTTTACAGGACAAGATCAGAACTTCTACCGTTGTAAAGAAAGAAGCAGAAATTGTTGTTGACAATAGTGATACATACTAAAATTGCTTAAATATAGGCATTTGCAAAACCTGGTAGATGCAGGCATGTTTTGTATATGCCTATGTACAAATTATATGGGAGGAAATAAAATGGACAGACAGATAGGTGCACAATATTATACATTAAGAGATTTTGCAACTACCATTGAGGACTTTGACGAAACCTGCCGTAAGGTAAAGGAAATCGGCTACAAGCTGGTTCAGATTTCCGGCACTCCTTTAGCGGCTGCAGACATGAAGCCGATTCTGGATAAATACGGCTTGAAAGTAGTCGTTACACACAAGAACCTGGGAGACTTTTTGGATAACATTGACGAAGTAATTGAATATAATAAAACTTTGGGCTGCGAGCTTTGCGGTTTAGGCTGGGTGCCAATGGAATGCCGTGAGAGCAGTGAGAGTCTGGATAAGCTGATAAAAGATATCAATGCTATCGCAAAGAAAATTTCTGAAGCGGGCCTGTATTTCGGTTACCACAATCATGCCTTTGAATTTGCAAAAATTGACGGAAAGCGTATGATGGACCGTCTGATTGCAGAAACAGATCCGGAAAATGTTTACTTTATCGTAGATACATACTGGG
>JAFTXF010000062.1 GCA_017461685.1 Lachnospiraceae bacterium | reverse complement strand
CTCCAGCGCCTGATTCAAAGAATCTATCTCCTGCTTTACACTGGCAATGCCGCTTTCCGATAGCTGTACTAAAATATACGGCTCCATCTGTCCGACAATACAACACACATCCTTGCGGCCGTTTACCATGCCCTCATTGATGCAGTCCGAAATGTAGCCGCAGCTGCGCCCTGCGATACCGCCTACATTGTAACCGATATGCGGATACCCCACAGCACCCTCATTACTGCATTCTGAAATAATGCCGGTAGAGTACCCGGCTATTCCGCCTGTATCGGAGGCAACCTGCGCCAAATCCATAGAACTCAGTTTGGTAACATCTCCCGATATATTCAAATCCAGATCATCCAGGGAAAGAGCTGGATCCGCACTCTTGTTATTGACGTCGTTGTCATTTTTGCCCTTCAAAATCATGCCTTGATTAAATCCCACCAGACCGCCGGTCATTTGCTCCCCTGATATGCTGCCGCCGGTGCGACAATTCTGTACAATGCCTGTGTAACCGTTTAAGCCTGCTATTCCGCCGGTATTCGTCTGCCCGGACACTGTGCCTGTAAAGCTGCAATTTGTCACCTGTCCGTAATTCTCACCTACGATACCGCCTACGTTATTTTTATAACCTGTAGGCGTCACATTACCGGTTACATTTAGATTTTTGACTACAGCGCCCTCCTGCAGCACACCGAACAAACCGGCGGGAGAGACGCTCTCTGCAATATCCAGACCGATAACAGAATGTCCTTTGCCGTCAAAAATGCCGCCGAAAGTCGGTATCGGACTAAACTCCACACCCTCCAAATATATATCATTCTGCAGCACCACCGTCTTGCCCTGAGACCAGGTATCCAAGGTGCAATTCTCCGCAAACTCCAGTAAATCCTCTGCATCTGTGATTTTTATCGTGTCACTTTCTATATAGGTAACATCTGCCGCGGAGGCCGGAACTGCCGTTTGTCCCACCAGGCCAACCGCCACCAACAAGGCCAGTGTTATCTTCGGCACAGAGAAGGAGGTCTTCTCAATCACCTTGGCACCGATTAACAATAGCTGCGGCAGCACAAACATAACCAGCACGATGGAAATCAGCGTACCTCTCGCCAGATTCATACCCATATTGGCAATAGAACCTTCGGAGGTCATCTGACCGATAAAGGCACTGGCAGTAGCCATAATCGTACCTGAAATCACAATCGTCGGAAATGCAAAATTCATAGTCTCTATAATAGCCTCCTTATGAGGCATCTTGTCCTTCAATTCCATAAAGCGACTGGCAATTACGATAGCATAATCAATATTGGCACCCATCTGAATGGCACTTACAATCAAATAGGTCATAAAGAAAATGCCGTCTCCGGTAAAGGTAGGTACGGAGAAATTTATCCAGATACTGCCCTGAATCACCATAATCAACAGTAGCGGCATGCCCACAGATTTAAAGGTGAACAACAGTACCGCCAGTACAATCAATAACGTCAGAATACTGATTACCATATTGTCCCTGCTAAAGGTTTTCTGGAAATCATATTCGGAGGTTGGATTGCCCACTACGTACACATCCCCCTCAGGGTAATATTTCTGCGCTGTTTCACGCATGGTATCCAAAAAGGCATAAAGTCGGTCTCCGCCCTCCGGAATATCCAGGTACACCAGCATACGGCTGTAATCCTCTCCCTGCAGCTGGGCCTTGGCGCCCTGCATCTGAGACCGGGCCATAGCCAGCATCTGCATCTGCTCTTCCTCCAGAGTCACCAGACCGGAATCCACCTGTTCACACACAAACAAAAACATATCAATCAACGGCACCTCATAGGTAGCAAGACTGCTAAGGACCTTTTCATAATCCTCCTGTTGTGCCGCATAGGCTGCATAAACAAGCTGGGCAAGCTCATAGTCCAAATCTGCCAGCTCCGCAAACTCACGCGGAGAAAGCCTGTCACTCAACACATAACCGCCCAAAGCTTCCACATTAGCCAGTCCCATTGCGGAACTAATCTCTTCATAGCCTGTTAACTCCTCTAAAACAGCACCTTCTGCCTCATAGTCCCCGGCCGGTACTACCAGTGCAACCATCTCCATAGAAGTAAAATTCTCTTCTATCATCTGTTCTGCAATTTTCTTTTCATTTAATTTGCTGGTTTCCAATTTGGTGTAACCGTATACATACGGACAGTCGCCCGAAAAATACCATGCGCCGATGAATACCACCACAAAAATCGCCGGAATGATATGTCTGGTTGCATAAGCAAACTTCCCTACAAAAGGTATTTTCGGGATAAAACTCCTGTGCTTTGTGCGATCCATCAACGGGCCAAACCATACTAACAGTCCCGGCATGACGATAAATACGGACAAAAGCGCAAAGAAAATGGATTTTATCAGATTCACACCCATGTCCGGTCCGATTTTAAACTGCATAAACACCATGGCAAACAGACCGCCAATGGTGGTCAGACTGCTGGCAGTAATTTCCGGAATGGACTTGCTTAATGCCGCTATTACGGCCTCGCGATTCGGAAGAGTTTTGCGCTCCTCCTTGTATCTGTTACAAAAAATAACCGCATAATCCAAAGACAGCGCCAGCTGCAAAACTGTGGTAACAGAGTTGGAAACAAAGGAGATTTTGCCCATCAAAAAATTAGTACCCATATTTAAAATAGCAGCCACAATAAAGGTCAACAATAATACCGGAATTTCTGCGTAGGTCTGGGAAGTCAAAAGCAGCACGATAATAATAATCACTGCCACATAAATCATAATGACCCGGACTTCCCTTGCTATAATATCAGGAAGAGAATACCCTATCTCAGAACCTATGTATACATCCTGCCCCGCCAGCAAATTCTTGATTTTATCTAAAGATGCTTCGCACCTTTCATCATATTGCTCATAATTAAAAGAAACGGTAAAAAGCGCAGACGCATTTTGGTAATGGGCGAAACTATTATCGAAGGTAATGCTCTGCACACCTTCCACAGCGGAAATCTCCTCTGCCAGCTCTGCCGCATGCTCATATGTAATATTGGCAACCATTACCTGGGCAGTCCCCAGAGTCACAAACTGCTCCTCCATAAGCTCCATGCCTGTCTTTGTCTCGGAATCAGAAGGCAGATAGTATACCAAATCATTCTCCACCTTAACCCAGCTCACCGAAAATGCAGAAAAAATAATCCCCAGAACTACCAGAAGGAAAAATAAATTGCGCTTGCTTACGATAAAACCTGCAAGCCGCATCATGAAATTCTCCTCCGGATTTTTAAGGGTCTTTGTATCCATAGTACTCCTCCGTTTCCTTTCCGCCACATTTTATAAAACGCCGAAAACTCGCAAAACACATACGTTTATGCAGGCTCTCGGCGTCTTTCTTCCTAAATATAGGAATGCTCTTTTATCTTTCTGTAAATCTCTTCATGAATGCCTGATCCTGCTTGGCAATCATAGGTACTGCTTCCTCACGAAGCACCGGAATAACCTCCTGCGGAAGCCCCTTCATGGCATCAAATGCCGCACCGTAATCCACGATGGACTCCTCCAGACGACAAGGTCTGCGTCCGGTTTCATCATAGCATACACCTTTAAAGTGCACCGCCATAATTAAATCGCCCCAGCTTTCCATAGCGCGTCCGTAAAGAACGTCCTGCTTTTCCACCCATTCCGGGCCCATCAGATTGGCCGGGTCAAAAATAATCTTAAGATTCGGGCTCTGAATGCTGTCCAAAATCATACGGGTATTCTCTACCGTATTCATGGTGTGGCTCCATACAGGCTCCAGTGCTACAATCACACCCTGGCGCTCCGCCTCCGGCATAATCATTTCTATACTATTTAAAAGAACCTTTACTGCATCCTGATATGTAGCTCCTGACGGCATCCTGCTTAAATCAGTAGTCTCACTGCCCATACACGGAATATTTAAAGCCTTACATACGGCAATCTGACTGATAAAATCAGAAACCTCTTTCTGACGCTTTGCATCATCCATGATACCAAGCTCTACATATGTACCTAATACTGCAACATCCAACGGCACCTCTTTGATAGCTGCCTCGACTTCCTTCACCACTTCCGGTGTCACGTCCTGATAATCCTTAACGCCGTCTACCAGCTTCTTGAAAGCCAACTGTGTGCAGGTCCATCCATCCTGTCTGATGTGGCTAAAGACATCTTTCACTTTGCCCTTTCCGTAGTCATGTCCTCTTATCCCCAATGCATATTTTGGCATACGATTTCCTCCTCACATCACACCCCTCAACAATGACGGGGATTTGTATATTTTACATTATAACTCTATTGAAAAAATATTTCTACATAAATCTTCATTTTTCCAAAACTTCCTACAGAGTTTAGGTTATCCCAACGCCACGTCCAGAGCCATCATCAGCGAAAAACCCGCAGCAAACATAACCGTCCCTACATTGTTGTGTTCCCCGGAGCTCATTTCCGGTATCAGCTCCTCTACTACTACATAAATCATAGCACCTGCCGAAAAGCTAAGCAAATACGGCAAAACCGGCACCACATACTGAGCTGCCAGAATAGTCAAAAACGCTCCCAGGGGTTCTACCACACCGGACAACAGCCCATATAAAAAAGCCTTGGGCTTACTCACACCCTCTGCCCGTAGCGGCAGGGAAATAATGGCCCCCTCCGGAATATTCTGAATAGCAATACCAAAAGAAAGCGTCAGTGCCCCTGCTAAAGTCAGCTCTGCGCTTCCTGTGAGCAGGCCTGCAAATACCACACCTACCGCCATTCCCTCCGGCAAATTATGCAGGGCAACTGCCAACACCAGCATTGTATTTTGGGAAAAATTGTTTTTAGGACTTTGGGATATACTCCTATCCCGACGCAAATACGGTATAGCCCTGTCAAGGGCCAGCAGAAATACAATTCCTATCCAAAATCCCGCTATCGCCGGCACAAAGCTCCATATACCCATACCTTCCGACTGCTCCATGGCCGGAATTAGCAAACTCCAGACACCGGCTGCCGCCATCACACCGGCTGCAAACCCCGTCAATGCCCTTTCCAGCCTCCTGTTCATGCTGCCTTTCAAGAAAAACACGCCTGCTGCTCCCAGACCGGTCCCCAAGAAGGGAAGCATAATACCCTGCAACATTTCTATTGTCATGCAAATCGTCTCCTATGATGAAAATGCTCCATCATATTATATGCATAGGTCTCAAAAATGGCGATATATCTCCTCAGCTAACTGCTGCATTTTTTCTTTATTTACCTTGCAAATCTTTCTGTCATAGGTATAAAGCCCGTTTATTTCGTCTTCTACGTCGCTAAGCTGGGTATATACGCAGCCGCATATTCCCTTTTCCAGACCCGGAATAATCATCTCCCGATACATGGCAATCATCATGTCCGTAAGGGCATCCGCATCCTCCGTACCGCCATAACCATAACTGCTGTACTTGCTGTAATAATGACCATCCACCACCTGAGAATAACCGCCGCACTCAGACACAAATAGCGGTCTTTCCTTTACTTCAGGTGAAGTGGTCTTAAAGTAAATATGCTCACTGTCAAAGTCATTCTTCCGCTGTGCGAACCAGCCGGAAGCAGAGTCATAAAGTCTGGTATTGTCCACACTTTTGGCAAAATCGTACATCTCGTCGCTGTTAAACTGTCCCCAGCCTTCATTGAAAATCGTATAAACTACGATACAAGGGTGATTGTATAGGTGCTGCAAGGTCTCCTTGGTCTGCTCCTTAAACATACGGCGTGTTTCGTTATAGGCCTTCACATCTTTGCGGGTTTTCATACCAATGGTCGGTAATGCAGTATCAAATATAAAGGAATAACCGCCATTATTGACCATATCCTGCACCACCAGCATACCATGCTTATCACAATAATAATAGAAGCATTCCGGCTCGATTTTAATGTGCTTACGAAGCATATTGTAACCCAGCTCCTTCATGCGAAGAATATCTCTCTCATACTCCTCCGGTTCTGCCGGCAGGAAAATACCGTCGCTAAAATAGCCCTGGTCCAGCACGCCGTGAAGAAAAATCGGCTTATTGTTCAGGCAGACCCGATTGATACCGTTTCTTTTTTGAATATCAATTTTGCGAAGTGCAAAATAAGTTTCTACCCTGTCTTGCTCCGTTTCAATGACCATATCGTAAAGATATGGGTTGTCCACACTCCATAGCTTTGGCACGTACTTTTGACCACTTTTATCCACATATTCGGACAGGCTTATATAACCCGCGCCGCCTTCCAGCTGCCCTTCCAGGATTTCACCGTTGCTCAGCTTAATGCGGACTCTGCATGCACTCTTCATCATCTGCGCCGCAAACTGCACCTTCACATGAACGCCCTCTAAATCAGGAGTAAGTACCACATTTTCTATATAAATGGCGGGCACGTTTTCCAGCCATACACTCTGCCAGATGCCGCTGACCGGCGTATACCACATACCGCCCCGCTTCTTGCACTGCTTGCCGTACGGGTATTTTTTATCTAAAGTATCCGTTACCCTCACTTCCAGGCCATTGCTCTTGCCCTTACGCACCAGCTTTGTCACATCCAGACTAAAAGGCAGATATCCGCCCTCATGAGTTCCCGCCAAGGTACCGTTCACATATACCTCTGCAATCTGGTCCACTGCACCGAAATGCAATAAAATCCGTTCCTTCGTGAAATCCTCAGGTATCGTAAAGGTTGTCTCGTAAACCAACTTAGAACCCACACGATGTCCATACTCAGACAGCAAGCTCTGCGGTGGGAACGGCATCCTGATAGGCTTTCCGTTTAAGGTCCAGCCCTCATTTAGCATCTGCCATCCCTCTCGCTTCATCTGTGGGCGTGGATGAATATCCCATGGGTTTGCGGTCGATATATCGGCTGTCTGTGACTGGCCGTTCATTCGGGCAGAAACTGTCTGACCGCCGGACGGTACCCCTGAGGCTGTCTGACTGTCGGACGGTGCCCCTGAAGATGTCTGACCGCCGGCAGTTCCCTTTCCTTTACGCAACAGTCTCTCTCCCGCTTCCGTATACAAATCATAATGTCCGTTACGAACCATACGAAAGATCGCCCAAAGCACCACGCACAGCACAACTGCTACCGCAAAAGCTGCCGCCCAAATATTTTTATTCGGCAGAAAAGATAACGTCCCGTCATTATTTTCAATCATTTCCGCATTGCGCAGCACAGAAGCGCCAATCTGCGGGCCAATCACACCCGGTATCAGCACCTGCCCGATAATACGCGCTCCCTGAAACCTTCCCGCCATATTTTCCGGAATATGGTCTCGTATCATGGCACCAAACACCGCCATACCGCACAAATATCCGCACATCATAAGCAGCGAACCGATAAATACAGGCAGGGTGCTCACACTGAAATACAAAATCGCATACCCTGCCAAAAGCATACCTACGCAAGGCACCACACTCTTTTGGAAGCCCAGCATATCGTAAAGCCTGCCATAAAATGCAGTAGCCACTGCCGCCAGAATAATAGCCGGTGCCAACACCAACACATAATTGGACATCTGCAGAGACTTCTCATAATACACAATCAAATACGGCATATATGTGTTAATGGAAATACCAAACACGGCAAAAGCACCGATAATCACATACAGCAGCTTATTGCCCTTCACGGTGTCCGGACGGAAGCTGTAAAGCACATTCTGCAGATATGTTGAGTGTTTCGTGCCGGAACCAATCTGCCCTGTCAAAGCTCCCGCTGTCTTCTTCACAGCCGGACGTCCCTTTGCCGTTATTT
>JAFTXF010000006.1 GCA_017461685.1 Lachnospiraceae bacterium | reverse complement strand
GATGGAACATTCTTTAAAAGGAGTGTTAAGCTATTTTGCCATTTTCTTAGCAATATTCATTGTAGTTTGGTTAGTACAGTATTTCATTTGGAAAGTGCGTATTTCTAAAATAAAAAAAGGTAGTTACCATGTCCACTTTCTTTTCAAAAATCAAACATGATAACTACCTAGTTTTTTACTTATAAGAGTCTGAAATCCTTGAAAATCAAGGCCTTCCAACTGTCAAATCACTCGAATTCTATCGTCCCAGGTGGCTTACTCGTCAAATCATACATAACGCGGTTCACGCCCTTCACTTCGTTAATAATCCTGCTCATCACAGTCTGCAGCACCGCAAATGGAACCTCCGCAGCTTCCGCAGTCATGAAATCAATGGTATTCACAGCGCGCAGCGCCACCGCATAATCATAGGTTCTCTCATCCCCCATAACGCCTACGGAGCGCATATTGGTAAGTGCCGCAAAATACTGTCCGATGCTCTTATCCAGACCTGCTTTGGCAATTTCTTCGCGATAGATGTAATCTGCCTCCTGCACAATGCGCACCTTCTCGGCGGTCACTTCGCCTACGATACGAACGCCGAGTCCCGGGCCCGGAAATGGCTGACGGAACACCAAATGCTCGGGAATGCCCAGCTCCAGTCCTACCTTACGCACCTCATCCTTAAACAAATCACGCAGAGGTTCAATAATTTCTCTAAATTCTACATGTTTCGGCAAGCCGGCTACGTTATGGTGAGATTTGATGACTACAGACTCTCCACCCACGCCGCTTTCTACCACGTCCGGGTAAATAGTCCCCTGTACCAGATAATCTACCTTGCCGATTTTCTTGGCTTCTTCTTGAAAAACGTGAATAAATTCCTCTCCGATGATTTTGCGCTTTTCTTCCGGCTCCTCCACGCCTTTTAGTCTGGCATAAAAGCGTTCTTGGGCATTTACCCTAATAAAATTCAAGTTATAATTGCCCTCCGGACCGAAAATCGCTTCTACCTCGTCGCCCTCGTTTTTACGCAGCAACCCCTGGTCCACAAACACGCAGGTCAGCTGCTGTCCTATTGCTTTGGACAAAAGCACTGCTGCCACGGAAGAATCCACGCCGCCGGAAAGGCCGCACAGTACCTTGCCGTCGCCCACCTTCTCACGAATTGCTTTGATAGAATTCTCCACAAAGGAGTCCATCTTCCAGTCACCCACACAGCCGCACACACCACGCACAAAATTATACAGCATCTTTGTACCTTCCCGGGTATGAAGTACCTCCGGATGAAACTGGATGGCGTACAACCGCTTCTCTCTATTTTCACAGGCTGCTACAGGACAGTCCTTGGTATGGGCCGTAATCAGGAAACCCGGTGCAATCTCTGCTATATAATCAAAATGACTCATCCAGCAAATCGTAGTCGGGGCTACATTGCCAAATAAAGCAGAGCTATTGTCCACAAATACCTCTGTCTTGCCATACTCACGCACATCAGCGCGGGCTACACGGCCGCCCAGTACATGATTCATCAGCTGGGCACCATAGCACAGACCCAATACCGGAATTCCCAGCTCAAACAATTCTTTTGTATAAGTAGGAGCACCCTCCTCGTAGCAGCTATTGGGACCACCGGTCAAAATAATGCCCTTGGGGTTCATTTCTTTAATCTTGGCGATATCTGTCTTATAAGAGTATATCTCACAATATACGTTACATTCACGGACACGTCTTGCAACCAACTGATTGTATTGCCCACCGAAATCCAGGACAATGACCAACTCTCTTTTCTCCATAATGTCCTCCTCATATACTTAAGTAAATGACCAAAATTCACGCGTTGTGCCACATATGAATATTATATCTGAAATTTCAGAATAGAAGTATTATATACACATCCTGTCCGCTTGTCAAAACATTTTTTCCCAACCAGAACTCTTATCCTCTTCTTACCTGCCGTAAAAGCGCCTCCACTTCTTCCCGCGTAGCCAAATTCTCTGAAAAGGCACTGGCGCTGCCGGCGCATACCCCCATTTCAAATGCATATCGGTAATCCTGTTTTTCCAGCCAGCCGGCCAAAAAACCTGCAACCATAGAATCTCCGGCACCCACGCCGTTTACACATTTGCCCTTTGGCGCATCCATCTCCAACACATGTCCATTCTCCGTTACCAGCACTGCTCCTTTGCCTGCCATAGACACTAATACATTTCTTGCGCCTTCCTTCTGCAGCTTCTTTGCATACGGGATAACCTCTGCACGATTTTCTAAGGTCACGCCGTAAAGCTCTCCCAGCTCATGATTATTGGGCTTAATCAAAAACGGCCTGTAAGGCAACACCTGCCTCAGCAATGCTTTTGTGGCATCCACGATGACCTGAACGTCTTTTCCTTCCACCAGCGTTATCATCTCTTTATATATGCTGTCCGGAACACTGCTCGGTATACTGCCTGCCAGCACAAGATAATCTCCGGCCTGCATGCCTTTGATCATAGTCATCAGCAGCTCCAGCTTATGCCTCGGTATATCCGGTCCCATACCGTTGAGCTCCGTGCCCTCGATGTTTTTTATCTTCATATTAATTCTGGAATTTCCCTCTTTTAAGGAAATAAGCTCGGCACATATGCCCTGTTCTTCAATACATCTGACAATTTCTTTTCCCACGAACCCGGCAACAAATCCAAGGGCCGTATTATCTACACCCAGATTTTTTAAAACCATAGATACATTCAGCCCCTTGCCGCCCGGCAGGATCTGTTCCGACAGCGCCCTGTTTGTTTTCCCCAGCTTAAAATCGTCCACTGTTACAAAATAATCCAATGACGGATTCAATGTTACGGTATATATCATATGTTATCCCTCCTCCAATACTACATTCGGTAATTGTGCTGCCCTGCGGCCCGGTATGAAAAGTCTCGCAGCTACCTATATTTTATACACAAAAGCCTGTAAAATCAATCAATGAAACGCCCAAATTTTGCATATTCCGGTAATGAGATGCACGAATTTGAGCGTTTTACAGTCCTATTATATATCTCAGCCCTTTCCCGATCTTTAAAGTGCTTTCTTTTGCAAATATTTCTCCTTTGTCGCAAGCCCGCCTCTGATATGTCTTTCACATTTATTTTGCTCCAAAACCTTACGTACCTCTTTGGCCAGGACCGGGTTGATATATCCGATTCTTTCCCCTGCATCCTTATGTACAGTCGACTTACTTACCCCAAACTGTTTAGCAGTCTGTCTCACGGTAGCATTGTGTTCAATAATATATGTAGCAATATTTATGGCGCGTTGTGCAATATAATCCTTCAAAGGGTTTCCCCCTGACAGCGTTTTTTACAGTGTATGCTTGGAAGTCAGGCTCTATGCAACATATTTTTTAAGGAATAGTAAATTTTCTTTCTTCCCACTATCTTTTTGCAGTAAAAAGGATTAAAATAGAGTTAACATTTTATATGCAGGAGGTCATACCTTATGTTATTTAAATCTGGTGGAAGCAAACAGGGATTACACATTATTCTTGTCGGCTGCGGCAAGGTGGGTACTACCATTATTGAGCAGCTCTGCAAGGAAGGACATGACATTACTGTTGTTGATCAGAATCCCCAGCGTATCCAGGAAATTACCAATATATATGACGTTATGGGCTTAACCGGAAACGGTGCCAGCTACAGTGTTCAAATAGAAGCAGGGATTGAGCAGGCGGATTTGATTATTGCAGTTACAGACTCTGACGAATTAAATCTTTTGTGCTGTACCATCGCCAAGCAGGTAGGTCAATGTGCAGCTATCGCCAGAGTCCGTACACCGGACTACAGCCAGGAGGTCAATTACCTGCGGGAGAAGCTTGGCCTTGCCATGATTATCAATCCGGAATTAGAGGCAGCCAATGAAGCGGCCCGCATTCTCGGTCTTCCTACTGCCTTAGAGGTCAATTCCTTTGCCCACGGCCAGGCGGAGATGATTAAATTTAAAATTCCGAAGGATAATATTTTGGACAATATGTCTGTTGCCGAGCTGGGCAGCCGTATTACCAACAATATTCTGATGTGTGCTGTAGAACGTGACAATGAAGTCTATATTCCGAAAGGTCACTTTATATTAAAGCAGGGAGATATTGTAAGTTTTGTATCTTCCCGTGACGACTCTCGTGACTTTTTTGCCAAAATCGGTTTTGAGACCAATCAGGTGCGTAATTCTATGATTATCGGCGGCGGCAAGGCTACTTATTATCTTGCCAAGCAGCTGCTGCACATGGGTATCGAGGTGAAGATCATCGAGAAGGACAAAGCCCGCTGTGAAGAATTAAGCATTTTATTGCCGGAGGCTATTATCATTAACGGTGACGGTACCGACCAGGAATTGCTGCACGAGGAAGACCTGGCACATACCGAATCCTTTATTCCGCTGACCGGTATTGATGAGGAGAATATTCTGTTAACCCTTTACGCTAAGCAGGCCTCCAAGGCCAAGGTTATTACCAAGATTAACCGCATTAACTTTAAGGACGTTGTAAGCAGTCTGGATTTAGGCAGTCTTATTTATCCGCGTTATATTACCTCTGAGGCCATTATCGCTTATGTACGTGCCAAGAAGGATTCTATGAACAGCAATATTGAGACCCTTTATCATATGTTTGATTCCAGAATGGAAGCTATTGAATTTTATGTAGAGCAGAATTCTCCTGTTACAGATGTGCCGTTGAAAGATTTGGAACTCAAG
>JAFTXF010000061.1 GCA_017461685.1 Lachnospiraceae bacterium | reverse complement strand
TAAAAGTGGGATGAATGTCCCACGATATCCGAATATTGGGCAGGATTGTGGGAGTGCGAAGCACGTAACAATCCGTAAGGTATCTTTTGACCCCAACATTTATTTATATATAATCTCGAGGTGACATCCATATGAATATAAAGGAACAGGTTTTACAATATTTTGAAATAAAGGAAGAGCGCGAAAGCAAGGACTTAAATTCCACACTTTACAGGCTTACCCATAAAGGTACCGGTGCCAGAGTTGCGGTGATTTCCAATGACGACGAGAATAAAGTCTTTTTTATCGGATTTCGTACACCGCCTACGGATTCTACAGGTGTGCCCCATATTTTAGAGCACAGCGTGCTTTGCGGTTCTAAGCATTTCCCTGTGAAGGATCCTTTTATTGCACTGGCCAAGGGCTCCTTAAATACGTATTTGAATGCAGTGACATATCCGGACAGGACGCTTTATCCGGTAGCCAGCTGCAATGACCGTGATTTTCAGAATTTGATGCATGTATACCTGGATGCCGTATTTTATCCGAATATTTACGCGGAGGAGAATATATTCAGGCAGGAGGGCTGGCATTATGAGTTAGAAAGTCCGGAAGCGCCTCTTACCGTAAACGGTGTTGTGTATAATGAAATGAAGGGAGCCATGTCAGATGCAGACGAGCTGCATGACACGGAGGTGTTTAATTCTCTGTATCCGGATACTTGCTATAGTCTGAATTCCGGCGGAGATCCGGAGGTGATACCGGAGCTTACTTATGAGAAATTTTTAGAATTTCACAGTACTCTTTACCATCCTTCCAACAGCTTTATCTATTTGTACGGTAATATGGATGTATGGGAGAAGCTTTTATTTATTCATGAGCAGTATTTAAAGGATTTTGATAAAATTACAGATTTAGATACACGTATTTTGGCACAGAAGGCCTTTGAGAAACCGGTAGAGGTAGTGAAGCCTTATCCGGTGATGGAAGGTGAGGATACTGCAGGTAAGGCATATTTATCTTACAATGTTTCCGCAGGTACCAGTCTGGATCCGGAGCTTTGTCTGGCTCTGCAGATTTTGGACTATGCCCTTTGTTCTGCACCGGGAGCACCTGTGAAGCAGGCACTGGTGGAGGCCGGAATCGGCAAGGATGTTTATTCTGATTACGAGCAGGATGTGTATCAGCCGTTTTTCAGTATTGTAGCCAAGTAAGCAGAACAGTCACAGAAAGAAGCTTTTGTAGAAATTATCGAAAAGGAACTGACCCACATTGTTAAAGAGGGTTTTGAGCCTAAAGCTATCAAGGCAGCTCTGCATTATTTTGAATTTCGGTACAAAGAGGCTGATTACGGCAGATATCCAAAGGGTATATTGCTGGGCTTAGACGCTATGGGCGGTTGGAATTATTGTGATGACGCACCTTTTATACACCTGGAGCTGGACCATGTGTATGCTTCTTTAAAGGAGAAGGCCGGACAGGGATATTTTGAAGAACTTGTAGAGCGGTATATTTTAAAAAATAATCATAAAAGTGTTGTAGTTATGTATCCGGAGGCAGGACTTACTGCCAAGCGGGAGAAGGCCTTTGCCGACAGGCTGCAAAAGAAAAAAGGCAGCATGAGTGAGGAAGAACTTGTACGGATTATGTCTGACATGGAGGCACTGGAGGCATATCAGGACAGTCCGGACAGCCCGGAAAGTATTGCCCGCATACCGCTTTTAAACAGAGAAGATTTAAAAAAGGATATTCAGCCTTATATCAATGAACTGCAGATTGTTCAAGGGACGAAGCTTTTAACCCATCCGGTATATACCAATGGTATCGCTTATGTACGTCTGATGTTTGATACGGCACAGGTACCGCAGGAGTTGTTCCCGTATATTGGTCTTTTAAGAGCCTGCATGGGGTACATGGATAACACGAAGCACAGCTACAGCGATTTATTCCATGAGACCAATCTGGTAAGCGGCGGCATATCGCCTGTGACCAATATTTATACGCATGCAGATGATTTTAACAAGGCAACGGTTACTTTTGAATTAAAAGGTAAGATGATGTATGAGGACATAGAGGCGGCAGCGACTTTGATGGAGGAGATTCTGTTAGATACCGTGTATTCCGATACAAAGCGCCTGTACGAGATTATTGCTGAGGGAAAATCACGGCTGCAGAGCCAGTTGAGCGGAGCAGGTCACACAGTAGCTGCTATGAGAGCCATGTCTTATTTTAGCAGGGTAGCTGCCATCAATGAGGTGATGAACGGTATCAGCCTGTATTATTTTTTGGAGGAACTGGAACGTGACTTTGAAGCCAGAAAATATGATATTGCCGAGAATCTGGCCGAACTTTGCCACATTATTTTCCGTAAGGAGAATTTTATGTCTGACATCACAGCCGAAGAGGCAGGCATTACAAAGTGGGCCCGGGTACTGCCGGGGCTTGCAGAGAAGCTTTATACCGGCCCGGTTCGTACCGGCAGCTTTGAGCCGGAGGTTGTGAAACGTAACGAGGGCTTTATGACTTCGGGGCAGGTACAGTATGTATGCTCTGCCGGCAATTTCTTCAAAAAGGGCTATGAATACACTGGTGCCTTTAAGGTATTAAAGGTAATTATGGGTTACGAATATTTGTGGAATCAGGTGCGTGTCAAGGGCGGTGCTTACGGTTGTATGTGTGCCTTCGGCAAGACCGGTGACAGTTATTTTGTATCCTACAGAGACCCGAATTTAGAACGGACGTTGAAGGTATATGAGGACGCGGCAGAGGCAATCGCTGCTTTCCGGGCAGACGAGCGCACGATGACCCAGTATGTTATCGGAGCTGTCAGCGATATGGATACGCCGATGACGCCGGCAACGCTGGGTATTTATTCCCTGGGAGGCTTTATGACCGGCAAGACAGAAGCGGAAGTGCAGTTAGAAAGAAAACAGGTATTAAACTGTACTCCGGCAGATATCAGAGCATTGGCAGACCACATCAGGGCATTTATGTCTGAGGGGGCGGTTTGCGTCGTGGGCAATGCAGAGAAAATCAACCATGCAAAAGATGTTTTTGACAATATAAGACAGATGTTTTAAAATAGTTACAAAAGACAGAACGGAGAAGCGTATGAGTGAACAGTATAAAGCAGGCTTTGCCACTTTGATTGGCAGGCCGAATGTAGGCAAGTCTACTCTGATGAACCACTTGATTGGTCAGAAGATTGCCATTACCTCCAATAAACCACAGACTACCAGAAACCGTATTCAGACGGTTTATACCAGTGAGGAAGGACAGATTGTATTTTTGGACACGCCGGGGATCCACAAGGCCAAAAATAAACTGGGAGATTACATGGTAGGTGTGGCACAGCGTACCCTGTCCGAGGTGGACGTAATTTTGTGGCTGGTGGAACCTACCAATTATATCGGTGCCGGCGAGCAGTATATTATTGAACAGTTAAAGAAGACCAAGACACCGAAGATTTTGGTTATCAATAAAGTAGATACTGTGAAAAAGGGCGAAGTTTTAGAATTTATTGATACCTACCGTAAGCAGCTGGATTTTGAGGAAATCGTGCCGGTTTCTGCGCTGAAGGGCACCAATACCGACACCTTGATTTCTTGTATTTTCAAGTATTTACCGTACGGCGAAGCATTTTATGATGAGGATACGGTGACTGACCAGCCGATTCGCCAGATTGTATCAGAGTTAATTCGTGAAAAGACCCTGCGCTTATTATCCGATGAAATACCTCACGGTATTGCAGTATCGGTGGACAGCATGAAATACCGCGAAAATATTGTGGATATCGATGCAACCATCGTATGCGAGCGTGATTCCCACAAGGGTATTATTATCGGGAAAGGCGGCTCCATGCTTAAAAAAATCGGTATGCAGGCCAGACCGGATATCGAGGACTTGGTGGAGATGCAGGTGAATTTACAGCTTTGGGTCAAGGTAAAGAAGGACTGGCGGGACAGTGATTTTTTGATGAAAAATTTTGGCTACAATCCAAAAGACGGCAAGTAATCACTTGTTCTAAGCCAAAGCGGAAAAGCGTGTTTTGCGCTCTGTAAAATCCTTATTTCGCATGGCAATAACCAATTAGTTCCAGTATAGATTACACCGCCATACAGATACTAAGTATGGTGGAGGTGCCGAACATGACTAAGGATGAATATTGGAACAAGTTTGCAAAAACAGGCTGTATTGCAGATTATCTGGCATATACGGCGGTGTGCCGTTACGGTACAGAAGAAGTAACAAATTCCAGAGAGGATTTTAATAACACCTATGCAGGATTTAATATGTGTGACAGGGATGATTCTCAAATCAGAACCAATAGGTGAATATGACAGAAGGGTGGTTATTCTGACAAAGGAGCGGGGGAAGCTCAGCGCCTTTGCCAGAGGAGCCAGACGACCGGGCAACCGGTTTATGGCTTCTACCAACCCCTTTTGCTTTGGTACCTTTAAATTATATCCCGGCAGGAGTGCTTATACCCTGCAGGAAGTACATATCGATAATTTCTTCGAAGCCCTGCGGGATGATTTTGCAGGTGCATACATTGGAATTTATTTTATGGAGATTGCGGATTATTACGGCAGGGAAAATAACGATGACAAGGAACTGTTAAAGCTTTTATATCAGGCCCTCAGGGCACTGATTCATCCGGCCTATGATAATCGACTGGTGAGGGCTATTTTTGAAATAAAGGCGATTGTAGTAAACGGTGAATTCCCGGGGATATTTCCGGATATCGACCCGGACAGCACCTGTGCCTATGCGATTCAGTATATTGCGCAGTTCCCCATAGAGAAGCTGTTCCGTTTTACCGTGACGGAGGAGGTTTTAAAGGAATTATGCCGGTGCGCGGCCAGATATTGCGATAAATGTATGGATAAAAAATTTAAAAGTCTGGAAATAATCGAAACTCTAGGTTGAAAAACTTGGAGTTTTTGTTTATAATGTAACTTGACTATATGCAAAATAAGGAGATATTATGAAGAAGACAACGATTGTAGGGCTTATCTTGGGAACTGCAATGTGTTTGACAGGGTGCGGGCAGTCTGCGATAGAGACAGACACCCTAAGCATTTCCAGAGAAGGAGGCGCTGCTTATACCATTATCTCTGATTTTTCGGATCCGGCCTATGATTTGAATGAGCTTATGGATATGGCTAAAGAAGAGGTGCAGGATTACGGCACCGGGGTGCAGATTACAGGGGCTACAGTGGAAGAAGGAGTTTTAAATTTTGCTTATGCTTTTGATTCTCTGTCCGATTATGCAGAGTTTATGGATACCAGCTGTTTTTACGGCACGGTGGCACAGGCCTTAAAGGAAGGCTTCAAGTCAGATACAAAGCTTCTATCGGCAAAGAAGGGCAGTACGGTTACCATAGGAGATGAAGTACTGAAAAAGTACCAGCTTTTTGTGTGGAATGAGGACGTTGCCGTAAGATGTGACGGAAATGTGCTTTATTACAGTGAGAACTTAAGCTTGATTGGAAAAACAGACGTACAGCCGGCAGGGGAGTCCTCCGGGCCGTATTATGTAGTTTATAAATAAAGAGGAGATTATATCATGGAAAAAACAATGGAAAAAATTGTAGCTTTGGCAAAAGCGAGAGGTTTCGTATATCCGGGCAGCGAGATTTATGGTGGTCTTGCCAATACCTGGGATTACGGTAACTTAGGCGTTGAATTAAAGAACAACGTAAAAAAAGCATGGTGGCAGAAGTTTGTACAGGAAAATCCTTACAACGTAGGTGTAGACTGTGCAATCTTAATGAACCCACAGACATGGGTGGCTTCCGGTCACTTGGGCGGTTTCTCTGACCCGCTTATGGACTGTAAGGAATGTAAGGAAAGATTCCGTGCAGATAAGCTGATTGAAGATTTCTGCGCAGAGAATGGTATTGCATTGACAGAAAGTGTTGACGCATGGAGCCAGGAACAGATGAAGAACTTCGTAGAAGAGCATCAGATTCCTTGCCCTAGTTGCGGCAAGCACAACTTTACCGATATCAGACAGTTTAACCTGATGTTTAAGACCTTCCAGGGTGTTACAGAGGACGCCAAGAATACCTTATATCTTCGTCCGGAAACAGCACAGGGTAT
>JAFTXF010000060.1 GCA_017461685.1 Lachnospiraceae bacterium | reverse complement strand
TGCTCTGCATGCTCGCGTATCTCCAAAATACGGCCCACATCTCCGTTAAACACTCCCAGCCCCTTATCTACAGGAATATTGTATCTGCGGACGACCTCCCATTCCAGCTGGTAATTGTTGCGAATCTGCATAACTTTATCCCCTTCACGAAACATCACACTGCCAGCCTGATGCTCCCGCTTGGAAGCCTGGGGTGGATTTAAGTACTGCTGTAAAATCTGATTTAACTGCTCTACTCCCAAGGTACCTTTACGCATAGGCGTCAGCACCTGAATATCCATATAATCCGCATTCACATACTTCGGCAATTTTTCTGTAATCAGCTGAATCATGTGTTTGTAAATCACATTTACATCATTGCGCTCCAAAAAGAAAAAATCCCTGCTTTTATTATCCAGTGTAATTGTTAAGCCTTTGTTAATACGGTGTGCATTCACAATAATATCACTGGCTGCGGCCTGCCGGAAAATACGGTCCAACACCACGGTAGGAAAACACTGACTGCGCATAATATCCCGTAGAACCTGTCCCGGTCCTACACTCGGCAGCTGGTCTACGTCGCCTACCAGTATCAGTCTGGTACCGCTGCAGATAGCCTGCAGCAAAGCCTGAAACAGATGAATATCCACCATGGACATCTCGTCAATAATCACTACATCCGCATCTAAAGGATTTTCCATATTACGCTCAAATCGGGCGCCTCTGCTATCCTCTTCCAAGGCTCCGTTCAGCTCCAGCAGACGATGAATGGTCCTGGCCTCGTAGCCTGTAGCCTCTGTCATTCGCTTGGCAGCACGACCTGTAGGTGCTCCCAGCAAAATATCAAGCCCCTGCTGCTCAAAATATTTAATCATAGTATTAATCGTGGTGGTCTTGCCGGTACCGGGTCCGCCTGACAAAATAAACAGACCATTTTTAACACTGCCCAGTACTGCCTGGGTCTGCAGTTCATCCAGCACAATCCCCAATTGGTCGGACAATGCCTCAATCTCCCTGAGAATCTGCGCCTCCTTAGCCGGACTGATATGCTCTACGGCCGTATTCAATTCATGCAGCATCCGGGCACAGTTTAGCTCCATATAATAATAGCGGGAGGCGTACACCATTCGCACCTCTTCTACTTGCTTAATGACTAATTTCCTGTCTATCATCATATTGGACAATACGGCTTCCACGGCATTAGCCGGTACCTGCAAAAGCTGCTCACTTCTCTCTATCAGAAGCTCCCAGGGCAGATAAACATGTCCCTCCTGCACTGCCAGCATAAGTACGTACAAAATACCGCTGGTGATACGGTAATCAGAGTCTGTATGTATGCCTATCTTTGCCGCAATTTCATCCGCTAATTTGAAGCCCACGCCGTTAATGTCTTCGGCCAGCTTGTAAGGATTGGTCTGCATCACCTGATAGAGACTGTTTTGATAGGTCTGATAAATCTTAACAGCCAGATTGTTGCTGATACCGAATTGCTGCAGATAAACCAATGCAGAGCGAAGTTCTTTCTTTTCCTCCATCTGGGCGCTAATTTCTCTGGCCATTCGGTCACTAATGCCTTTGACCTCGGCCAACCGTTCCGGCTCCTCCTCCATAATGCGAAAGGTATCTGCACCAAACCGCTTAATAATACGGTCTGCCAGTGCCGCACCCACTCCCTTGACTGCTCCGCTGGCCAGATATCTGCGCATGCTCTCCGCATCTTCCGGCGGTATCACTTTGTAGGAAATGATCTTAAACTGAGCGCCGTACACCGGATGGGATATTCCCTCGCCTTCGGCCTCAATCGTCTCTCCTACAGTCAGCCCTTTCATCGTACCTACACAAGTGATTTCATCCCCTTCGCTGACCATATGAAATACCGTATATCCATTATCACTTTGATAAACAATATGTTCTACATAACCTTTTACAATATCCATAAATAATCCAAATAGAGCTGCCGCAGCAAAACCACGACAGCCCTTTATTATTCTTTATCCTTATAGCCTGCCAAAAATTCTACATACTTACCGGTACCAACTGCAACAGCTGTCATAGGGTCCTCTGCTGTAATGGTATTGATACCCGTCTTGGAATGAATCAGTTCTTCCAGACCACGTAACAAACTGCCGCCGCCGGTAAGTAC
The DNA here is from genome assembly GCA_017461685.1 of Lachnospiraceae bacterium. GTDB lineage: Bacteria > Bacillota > Clostridia > Lachnospirales > Lachnospiraceae > RGIG6307. The sequence goes on along the minus strand of JAFTXF010000060.1, from coordinate 3,997 downwards.
AATGCCTCTGTCTGCAATGTCTGCCGCCAGTTCCGGTGGAGTCTTCTCCAATACACTGTGAATCGTCTCGACAATCTGATTTACAGGCTCGCGCAGTGCCTCCTCAGTCTCCTTAGAGGAAACGGTAATAGTCTTTGGAAGACCTGTCACAAGGTCTCGGCCTCGTACATCCAGGAATGTCTCTTCCCCGATATCATAAACCGTGCCGATTTTAATCTTCAAATCTTCTGCACTTCTTTCACCCACTAACAGATTGTGCTTCTTACGCATCCAGCGAACAATGGCTTCATCAAAATCATCGCCTGCCACCTTAATAGAAGCACTGACTACTGTGCCACCTAAAGAAATAACTGCAATATCAGAGGTACCGCCGCCGATATCTACAATCATATTACCGCACGGACGTGAAATATCGATTCCTGCACCGATAGCTGCAGCAATAGGCTCCTCAATAATAGAAACCTCTCTTGCACCTGCTTCATAGGTAGCGTCCTCTACTGCTTTCTTCTCTACTTCGGTAACACCGCTAGGCACACAAACAGCGATGCGTGGCTTACGGAATGTACGCTTACCAAGTGCCTTCTGAATAAAATACTTCATCATCCGCTCTGTAACCTTATAATCAGAAATAACGCCCTGACGCAGCGGTCTGACTGCCACGATATTACCCGGTGTACGTCCTAACATAAGTCGTGCATTCTCGCCGATGGCCTTAATCTTGTTGGTGTCACGGTCAAATGCAACTACGCTCGGCTCCTTTAAAACTACACCCTTACCACGGATATATACTAAAATACTGGCTGTGCCCAAATCAATACCAATGTCTGTATATTGTGCCATAAAAATTCCTTCCTACTCTCTCTTTATTCTCAAACAGATTAGCCCTAAGAATCACCCCAGGCAAACTGTAGCTTACGTATTTTGATAGTATTTCAACTTCATAAAATTTACTAAATACTGCACTAAGAATATCATAAAGCAGATTGGCAATAAGTGCAAGAGTGAAAAAGGTCGAATTAAGAAATTTTTCACTTTTTTAACAGCATCTTCTTGATATACTGGCCGGTATAGGATTCCGGTACCTGACAGATCTCCTCCGGTGTGCCCTGAGCTACAACAGTACCGCCTCCGTCGCCGCCTTCCGGACCAATATCTATAATATAGTCTGCCGTCTTAATCAGGTCCAGATTGTGCTCGATTACCACCACGGAATTGCCGCCGTCAGCAAGTCGCTGTAAAATCTCTGTCAGCTTGTGTACGTCAGCAAAATGCAGTCCTGTGGTAGGCTCATCCAAAATATAAATCGTCTTGCCTGTTCCCCGTCTGGCCAGCTCTGTGGCTAACTTTACACGCTGTGCCTCGCCGCCGGAGAGCTCTGTAGCGGGCTGTCCCAGCTTGATATAAGACAGTCCTACATCATATAGCGTCTGAATCTTACGGTGAATGGAAGGTACCGGTGCAAAGAAATGTACCGCCTCCTCTACCGTCATATCCAGCACATCATAAATACTCTTGCCTTTATACTTTACTTCCAGTGTCTCACGATTATAGCGCTTACCGCCGCACACCTCACACGGTACATATACATCCGGCAGGAAATGCATCTCTATCTTTAAAATACCGTCACCGCTGCAGGCTTCACAACGACCGCCCTTCACATTAAAACTGAATCGACCTTTCTTGTAGCCTCTTGCCTTGGCATCCGCAGTCGCAGCAAACAAATCACGTATCTGGTCAAATACGCCTGTATAGGTGGCCGGATTAGAACGTGGATTGCGGCCAATCGGTGACTGGTCAATATCGATAACCTTGTCCAACTGCTCAATACCTTCGATACTCTTGTGCTTACCCGGAATAGTACGGGCACGGTTCAGCTTCTTGGCAAGTGTCTTATATACGATTTCATTAATCAAGGATGATTTACCAGAACCTGACACACCTGTCACACAAGTCATCACGCCCAAAGGTATATCCACATTGATATTTTTCAGGTTATTCTCTCGGGCTCCCTTTACCTTCAGCCACCCTGTAGGTTTACGCCTCTCGGCAGGCACCGGAATGCGGATAGCACCGCTTAAATACTGGCCGGTAATGGATTCCGGCACCTTGCAAATCTCCTCGGCAGTGCCCTGGGCAATGACTTCTCCACCGTGGCTTCCGGCGCCGGGACCGATATCCACAATATGGTCCGCCGCCCACATAGTATCCTCGTCGTGCTCTACTACAATCAGCGTATTACCCAAATCACGCAATCTGCGCAATGTCGCCAGCAGCTTATCATTATCCCTCTGATGCAGACCGCTACTCGGCTCATCCAAAATGTAACAAACACCTACCAGCCCTGAACCGATCTGCGTAGCCAGACGAATACGCTGTGCTTCGCCACCGGAAAGAGTACCGGTAGCTCTGGACAAAGACAAATACTCCAAGCCTACAGAACGAAGGAAACCGATACGTGCATGAATTTCCTTCATAATTTGCTCACCAATCATCTGATGCTGCTTACTTAAATTCAAATCATGTACATGCTCATATAAATCCTTCACGGTCATGGAAGTTACTTCATGAATATTTTTGCCGCCGATAGTAACTGCAAGGGCTTCCTTTTTCAGACGCTGGCCTTTACACAGGCTGCAAGGAGTGATGCGCATAAAAGTCTCATACTCCGCCTTCATAATCTCCGATGCAGTCTCACGATACTTACGGTTCACATTGCTGATCAGGCCTTCAAAGGCAATAGGATATACACCTTTGCCGCGCTGTCCTTCATAATAGACATCCACTTTATGGCCGCCTGTACCGTGTACTATCACACGCTGAGCTTCCTCACTCAGCTCCTCAAAAGGGGTATCCAGGCTGAATTTGTACTCCTTGGAAAGTGCCAAGAGGGTGGCATAAGTAAAGCTGCCAGGCTCACAAGAAGACTGCCAGCCCATAGCCTGAATAGCACCCTGATGCAAAGAAAGGCTTCTGTCCGGAATCATCAAGTCCACATCAAATTCCATCTTGTAGCCCAAGCCGAAACAGTCCGGACAGGCGCCGAACGGGTTATTGAAAGAAAAGCTTCTTGGCTCCAGTTCCCCAACGCTGACACCGCAGTTCGGGCAGGCAAAACTCTGGGAAAATACCAGCATCTCACTGCCAATTACATCCACATACAATAAGCCCTCAGCCAGTCCCAGTACATTCTCAATGGAGTCAGTCAGACGGGTCTCAATCCCCGGCTTCACCACCAGACGGTCAACTACAATCTCAATATTGTGCTTGAAATTCTTCTCTAATTTGATTTCCTCTGTCAGCTCGTACATATTACCGTCAATCATAACACGCACATAGCCGCTCTTCTTGGCACGCTCCAGCACCTTCTCATGCTGGCCCTTACGCCCACGCACTACAGGCGCAAGCAACTGAATACGGGTTCCTTCCGACAATGCCATAATCTGGTCCACCATCTGGTCTACACTCTGTCTGGAAATCTCCCTGCCGCAGTCCGGGCAATGTGGAATACCGATGCGAGCATACAGCAATCGGAAGTAATCGTAAATCTCTGTCACCGTACCTACTGTAGAACGCGGGTTGCGGTTGGTGGATTTCTGATCAATGGAAATCGCCGGAGACAGGCCCTCAATCTTCTCCACATCGGGCTTCTCCATCTGGCCCAAAAACATACGGGCATAGGAAGACAAAGACTCCATATACCTGCGCTGTCCTTCTGCGTAAATGGTATCAAAAGCCAGAGAAGACTTGCCGGAGCCCGACAGTCCGGTCAGTACCACCAGCTCATTTCGCGGAATATCTACACTTAAATTCTTCAAATTATTTTCATTGGCGCCCTGAATCTTAATGTATTCTCTGGGACGCATTTTCACCATTTCTTCCATTACATATCTCCTGTTATCTATTCTTCAAGTCACCGTTCTGCCTCACATTCCGTCGGCCTGAATGTTCCTTTTGTATTTTCTGCCTAGGCAGTTCATCTCAGTAACTGTATCACGCT
>JAFTXF010000005.1 GCA_017461685.1 Lachnospiraceae bacterium | reverse complement strand
TTATCGAGGAATTTATGTTAGATATTATGTATGAAATTCCAAAGGACGATAATATCGGCCGTGTGACCATTACACGAGCCTATATCGAAGGCACCGGCGGTCCTGTGATTGATATGCGTGGGAATTTTTAATGATATTAAGTGTTTGTGAAAGGATTGGAAGAGTTATGCTGTTAGAGGCAGTGCTTATTCTTACGATTCTGATAATAAGCATATACATTATGCTTATTGATATACAAAAGAAACTGATTTACGACGAAGCAATACTGGCACTTTGTGTGCCGGCTATTGTTTCGTTTTTTATCTGGCCGGAGATTTCACTTGGGTCTAGGCTGCTGGGAGCGGTAACGGTGAGTGGTATCATGTTGTTGTTAAATGTTTTGCGGCCGGGAGCATTTGGCGGTGGTGATATGAAGCTGATGGTGCCCTTGGGATTTTGGCTTGGATTTCCCATGACGCTTTTGACCGGGATTTTGGCCGTATTTATCGGGGCAGTATGGGGGATTGTGTGGATGCTGGTACAGGGGAAAGAACAGGGAATAACTATTCCTTTTGCGCCGTCCTTGTGTATAGGAGCCTGGATTTCCTACTTTGGGGGAGAAGCTTTGTGGCAGTGGTTATGTCAATAAAACGATATGCGGCATGGTTCAGTTCATTGGAGAATGAGGGTATCAGGAAGTTTGGAGCGGACTTGCCTGCTTTGCTTTAATGATAGAACGGTTTTAAATATAGTAAGAATTATTCGGGCATTTGCATATGATATAAAAATACATACACAGAGGTATGTTATGCAATGCATGAACAGCAATGCAATCCTTTCAGAGGATTACGTGGATTATATCACGGATTATGTAGTGGAGGAGCGATTCATTACTCCCGGTTTAGACTATTGTTCATTGGAGGTGAATGAGCAGTACCGCATCAATTATGTGAACCGTTCGCAGCTTCCGGGCGTGCGGGTTTCGGGCTATTATTATTATGGTATTCCAAAGCTGTACGGACTTTTACAGACCGGGTTTAATACGTTAAATTTAACCGAAACGGCCATTTATCAGGTGCAGCAGCCGCCTCTTCAGCTGACGGGCAGGCAGGTGCTGATAGGGTTTATTGACACAGGCATCCGCTATACGGAGGATGTTTTTAGGGATGAGTTCGGCAACAGCCGTATCGAGGCTATTTGGGACCAGTCCCTTCAGGTGCCCGGCAGGGAGCCGGAAGGAATTCCTTTTGGCAGTGAGTATTTGCGGGAGGACATAGACGCGGCCTTGAATTCGGCAAATCCCAGAGACATTGTACCCAGCTGGGACGAGGATGGTCACGGATCCATTATGGCCGCTATTGCAGCAGGTTCTGATTTGGGGGAAAGTACTTTTATCGGGGCGGCACCGGATGCGGATATTTTGGTGGTGAAGTTAAAGCCTGCAAAAGAGTATCTGCGGGAGTATTATTTGATTAACGAGGAGGCAGCAGCATATCAGGAAAACGACATTATGCTCGCCTGCAAGTACCTTTTGAGGTACGCAGAGGTGTTTGAACGGCCCTTAGTGATTGTACTTGGAGTAGGTACTAATACAGGAGATCACGCCGGAAACAGCCCGTTAGGCACCTTTTTAAGCGGTTTAAACCGTAAGCGCAATGTAGCAGTGGTGGTGGCGGCAGGGAATGAAGGCAATATGAGTCACCACTACCTTGGAAATCTGAACCGCACCGGTGAGGGCATGCTGCCGGAGCAGGAGGCATTTGAAAATGTAGAAATTCGTGTGGGAGAAGGGGAACGCGGTTTTATATGTGAGTTGTGGGGCTCCAGTCCTGATGTGTTTGAAATAGGTATTGTCAGTCCCGGAGGCGAACGCATTCCGCGCATCAGTTTTAATTATCAGGAAGGACTGAGCTTTGAGTTTGTGTATGAGCGCACCAGGATAGATATTGATATTGTGCTGGTGGAGGAGTTTAGCAGCCAGGAACTGATTTTTATGCGTTTTGTGGATCCTACACCGGGGGTGTGGACCGTCACCGTGTATTATCAGGGTACATTAAATAATGGTATTTTCCATATGTGGCTGCCGATACAGCAGTTTTTGAGCGGAGAAACTTATTTTCTGAGTCCCAATCCTTATACTACCATTACGGAGCCGGGAATGGCAGCAGAGGTCTTTACAGTAGGTGCTTACAATTCTGACACCAATGCTTTTGCATTTTTTTCGGGTCGGGGTAATAACCGCCTGAATTATCCGAAGCCTGCTCTGGTGGCACCGGGTATTAATGTGTACACACCTATACGTACCAGTTCAGGAACCAGCATCGCAGCCAGCTACGTGGCAGGCGCTGTTGCCGATTTTATGCAGTGGGCTGTTATCGAAGGCAATGCACCGTTAATTTCCGGTTTGGGTATCAGGGGCTATTTCATTCAAGGTGCCCAGAGAGAAGAGGAACTTCGGTATCCAAATAGGGAGTGGGGGTACGGAAGGCTTGATTTGCAGGGGGTCTTTGACGGGCTGCGCAGATAGTACCGTGAGCGGAGGAATCCGGAGCAGAGGGAACGGTTGCAGATTACCAGGAATATGTAAATTCATTATAATCCGACAGTTGTTTCAAGTTTATACTAGGAATTCACCGCTGCAAATGTTATAATACAATTAAGTAAGATGAAGGAGTGGCTTGAAGATGGCAGCAAAGTATTATGCAGTACAAAAGGGCAGAAGTACCGGAGTGTTTTTTACATGGGCAGATTGTCAGAAGCAGGTGACCGGCTTTCCGGGGGCTGTGTTTAAGAGTTTTCCCACGTTAGAGGAGGCGGAGGCCTTTGTAAAGGGACAGACTGCAGAGGTGAAGGATAGTGTTACGGAGCTTTTGGCGAAGGAGCCGGGAGCGTTGATAGCTTATGTGGATGGCAGCTTTCACAGTGAGAGCGGAGCATTTTCCTATGGTATGGTGTTGCTGAGAGCATGTGCTCAACATATAGAGGAAGCGGAAGAAGATGGATGCCTGACTGAGAATGCACCGGCAGACGCGGATATGAAAGTATTTGGCACGACAGAGGTCCATTCACAGGGGGCAGAGACGTCGGAAAATCAGGCAGCGGTACGCCATATAACGGAGCTGACCTTCTGCGACAGCTTTGTGGATGAGGAGCTTGCCGCCATGCGCAATGTGGCCGGGGAAATCAAAGGAGCTGAGGCCGCTATGCGTTATGCGGTTGCACACGGTTACCGGAAGCTCTATATTTTCCACGACTATGAGGGTATCGCCAAATGGTGCCAGGGGGTGTGGAAAACCAATAAAGAGGGGACCAGAGGATATAAGGCATATTATGACAGCATAAAAGATAAGCTGCAGGTTGTATTTGTAAAAGTGGCAGCCCATACCGGAGACAAGTATAATGAGATGGCGGATGGTCTGGCAAAAAAGGCTCTTGGCATAGAATAAAATTATCTGCATTGAATTAAGTGGAAGAATTTGGATTGCACTTCAGTTAGTACAAAAAACATAATTTTTTTGTAAAAAATCAGTTGACAAAGCGGTTCTGTTTATGTATAATCTATTTTGTTGTGAAGCGCACTATGCTTTGCATGCATGTGTCCATAGCTCAGCTGGATAGAGCAACGGCCTTCTAAGCCGTGGGTCGGGGGTTCGAATCCCTTTGGGCACATTGGATACTCTCATCAATTTGAGAGTATTCTTTATATGGTGGGTATAGCGCAGTTGGTTAGCGCGCCAGATTGTGGCTCTGGAGGCCAAGGGTTCGAATCCCTTTATCCACCTTTTTATTCATAAGAAGTGTCAGAGTGACACGCTTGGTGTCATCATAGGGCTATCGCCAAGCGGTAAGGCACAGCACT
>JAFTXF010000059.1 GCA_017461685.1 Lachnospiraceae bacterium | reverse complement strand
CAGAAGCAGGGTATGAAATCTACAATGGCAGTACCGGCGGCTGTAAAGCTTATCGGATGCAATATTATAAAGATGTTCTGGATGCTTATCAAAACGGAAGTGAGGAACGTACCCATGAAGTGTTTACGCAGTCGGTAATCAAATTGGGGGATGTGGCGCTGGTGTGCTTCCCGTATGAAATGTTTTCCGAAATATCCATGCGGGTCAGCCGGGCGAGCAAGGTGCCGTATACAATATCGCTGTGTTATACCAACGGCGCAGACAGTTATTTTGCCACAGAAGACGCCCTTTGCAGAGGAGGATATGAGGTGGCAGCTCATGAATGTATCGGACCACAGCACAGAGTACCCGATGCAGACTGGCATCTGTTTACGGAAACCATGAAAAATATGGAACAATTGGATTAAGTTTAATTAAATGAAAGAGAGGTTAACATTATGTTTAGAATCGGACAGGAAGAAATCAATGCAGTAACACGAGTAATTGAATCAAAGCAGTTATTTAAGGTAAACGGCGGTCCTTTGCAGGAATGTGCACATTTGAGAGAAGAATTACAGCAGGCCTTTGGCACGGAACATGCTATTGTTATGACCAGCGGTCATGCAGCATTAATAAGCGGTCTCATCGGTATGGGAATCGGCCCCGGTGATGAGGTAATTGTACCGGGTTACACTTACATTGCCACTGCTATGGCAGTAGTAGCAGCAGGTGCCATGCCGGTGATTGCGGAAATCAATGAAACATTGACCCTTGATGTGGCTGACGTGGAAAGAAAGATCACGTCTCGTACCAAAGCAGTGATCCCGGTACATATTATGGGCTTCCCTACCGATATGAAGGGCTTAATGGAACTGGCAGAAAAGTACAATATTATGGTTCTGGAAGACGCCTGCCAGGCAGACGGCGGTAAGTTCGGCGGTAAGCGCCTGGGTACCATAGGGGATGTCGGAGCACTGAGCTTTAATTATTATAAATTGATCACCTGTGGGGAGGGCGGAGCCTTGTTTACCGATGACCACACTATTTATGAGCGTGCTTTAATCTATCATGACAGCAGCGCGGTAGCATTTTTCGGCGATCAGCTTTCTGATGTGCAGACACCGGTATTCTGCGGACAGGAATTCCGTACCAATGAAATTCAGGCCTCCATTCTCAGAGTACAGCTGGGCAGAATGGACGGCATTATTGCAGACAATCACAAAAACCGCAACAAGCTGATAGAAGCCCTGGATGGCAAGTTTAAAATTGCTCCGTCCAATGATTGGGAAGGAGACTGCGCTACTACTTTGGCACTGCAGTTTGATACCGAAGAGGAAGCAAGAAAAGTAAAGGCAATCGTAGGCGGCACCATTCCGTTAGATACCGGCAAGCATGTATATCCGAACTGGACCGCCATTATGGAGAAGCGCGGCGCCTTGCATCCGGCTATGGATCCTTTCAAGATGGAAGCTAATAAGGACATTGTACCGGATTACAAGGCGGATATGTGCCCGAAGACTCTGGATATTCTGGGCAGAACTCTGTACGTGCCGATCCATCCGGATATGACAGAGGAAGAAATCACGCAGAAGGCAGCAGATTTGAAGGCAGCGCTGGAGGCGTAAAAATATGTTTGAAGCAGGATTTGGCAGGCGGTGTGCAGATCCGGGTGAAGTATTGAAGGGAGTACGGAAATGAAATTGGCAACCACTACCGGCGATTTTGATCGGTTTTGTGAGGATTATATAGAGCGTGTACAGCATGTACAGGAAGCCGGTTTCCGGTATATTGATTTAAGCTTGTATACGGTAAGGGAAGAAGATCCGCTTTTAGTTAAAGAGGATTGGAAGGACTATGCCGCTCGTATGTCAGAATATGCCAGGGAGCAGGGACTTTTGTTTGTGCAGGCGCACGGTCCCAATACCAATCCTCTGAAAAGTGAAGAAGATTTTGAACAGGCGGTGGCGGTAACAATTCGTGCCATTGAAGTCTGCGGTGCTTTGAAAATTCCAAATATGGTAATACATTCCGGCTGGGACAAAAATGCAGAAAAAGAAGAGTGCTTCAGAAGGAATGCAGCCTTTTTCCGCAGGTTAATTCCTACAATGGAAGCCTGCAATGTCAACGTGCTGCATGAGAATACGACTTCCATAAATATCCGCAGCTTTTATCCTAAGTCAGGCGCGGAAATGCGGGAATTTTCAGAATATGTAAATCATCCGAAAGTACATTCCTGTTGGGATATCGGCCATGCCAAGCTGGAAGGCCAGCAGTATGATGACATCATGACGCTGGGAGAGGATATGTATGCACTGCATATTCACGATAATGTGAGTCGGGATGAGCATATCATTCCTTTTATGGGTACCATTAACATGGATGAGGTTATGCATGCCCTGATTGACGTAGGATACAAAGGCTATTTTACCATGGAAGCAGGATCAGTTTTACGCCCGGCTAAGTATTGGCTTGGCAGCAGGCCGGAATTTGAACAGGATACCAGATTGTTAAACCCTCCGTTGGAACTGCAAAAGGAATTGGAGCGGTTTATGTACAAGACCGGAGAATATATCCTGAAAACCTACGGTGTGTTTGAGGAATAGAAGTTAAAAATATGAAAAATATTGAAAAAAGGGCGTGTGAAAAAACCAATGTCATTTAGTTAGAGTTTTAGAAAAAATTCCCGTCCATTTATACAAAATGGGCGGGTCTCTTTTTGTGTATAGACTAATAAATTAGTTGAT
>JAFTXF010000058.1 GCA_017461685.1 Lachnospiraceae bacterium | reverse complement strand
TCAATCAAGGAAAGCACATCACCCATTCCCAAGATACGATTCGCCATACGGTCAGGATAAAACTGCTCCATATCGGAAAGCTTCTCACCCATACCAACGAACAGAATCGGTCTGCCTGTTACAGCCTTGATGGAGAGTGCCGCACCGCCTCTGGTATCACCGTCCATTTTGGAAAGCACGATGCCGTCAACGCCCACCTTCTCATTAAACTCAGTTGCTACATTTACCGCATCCTGACCGGTCATGGCATCCACAACCAAAAGAGTCTGATGTACAGTACTCTGGGCCTTAATCTCCTGAAGCTCTGCCATCATGGCTTCATCCACATGGAGACGACCTGCGGTATCCAGGATTACTACATTGTGGCCATTCTTGGCCGCATGCTCTAAGGCTGCCTTGGCAATATCTACAGGCTTGTGTCCCGTACCCATGCTGAATACGTCTACTCCCTGCTTCTCGCCGTTAATGTGCAGCTGCTCAATAGCCGCCGGTCTGTAAATGTCACAGGCAACCAGCAAAGGCTTCTTGGATTTCAGCTTCAGCTTGCCGGCAATCTTGGCTGTAGCGGTAGTCTTACCGGCACCCTGCAGACCTGCCATCATAATCACGGTAATCTGCTGACCCGGCGCAAGCTTCAGCTCCGTGGTCTCACTGCCCATCAGGGAAATCAATTCCTCATGAACAATCTTGATAACCATCTGACCCGGATTTAAGCCACTCATAACATCCTGACCGATTGCTCTCTCTTCCACAGACTTCACAAACTGCTTAACTACTTTGAAGTTTACGTCGGCCTCCAAAAGTGCCATCTTAACTTCCTTCAGAGCAAGCTTTACATCTGCCTCTGTGAGTCGCCCCTTGGCTTTTAAATTTTTAAAAACATTTTGCAGTTTGTCTGATAAACTCTCAAATGCCATAGATTAAAGCTCCTCCATCAACTTGCCTGCAATACACTTAATGTCAGACCGCTTCTCAGGGTCTGCCTCCTCCAGTTCATCCACCAGGCTCACAATACGCTCCAAATCACTTCGGACTCTGTTAAAACGCTCCACCAGATGCAGCTTGGACTCATAGCCTCTTAACTGCTTGTCGCAGCGCCTGAGCAAATCATGTACTCCCTGTCTGGAAATACCGGCTTCCTCAGCAATCTCGCTTAAAGAATAATCCTCAAAAAGGGCTGCTTCATATATCTTCTGCTGATGTTCCGTAAGCAACTCGCCGTAAAAATCATATAAGAGACTCTGCTCCACGATTTCTTCTACAGAAGACATACCTACACACTCCTTTTTCCTTCTGTGTAAAGGAAATTCCCTTGACACCTAAATCATATTACCAAAACCCAAAGCGGGTGTCAAGTATTTTTTCTTGACACCCGCTTGTTATATTGTATTTTTTTCAGTACACTTTGTCCCCTTACAGCTTCTCACTGAAAATATTTTTGTACCCCTGGCCATATATCTCACTGGCGTTTGTCACAATCATAAAGGCCTGCGGGTCAACCTTCTTGATAATTTCTTCTGCCTTTGGCGCCAGGGCCTTACGCATTACCACCATGATAACTTCCTTATCCTTACCGCTGTATGCGCCCCTGCCCTGTATAAAGGTCACACCCACCGCCAAATCCTTTAAAAGACTGTCGGCAATAGGTTTACTGTGGTCGCTGATAATATAAATCATCTTGGCCTCGTCCGTACCGTACAGCACTTTATCCAAGGTAAAAGATCCTACAACCACTGCCACCAAGGCATACAAAGCAACCACAATATCCCGAAAGGCAATGGCAGACGATGTCACAATCATGCAGTCAATGCAGAAAAACAAGACACTTGTCTTAATATGCGGAAAGCGCCTGCGTAAAAGCCTTACCACAATATCGGAACCTCCCGTAGTGCCGCCCTGCTTCATAATCAAACCAATCCCCAAGGACACCAGCCCCGCTCCCGTAATAGCCGAAATAATCTTATCATCGGTCAAGGCACGTCCGTAAACATTATTTATCGTATCAATCAGCGTAGAGGTTATCGCTATACAATAAAAAGTACGCCAAATCAGCCTATGCCCCAATTTCCAAAAACCAACAATAATCAGCGGAATATTAATGATAAACACAATAGTACCAGTTTCCAGCGGAATAAATTTGCTTAAAATAATTCCAATACCGGTCACTCCGCCCGGCGCCAGATTATTCGGATCCAAAAACATCGAAATACCTATGGCATACAATACCGCCCCAATCGACATAATACTATATTCCCAAATCAGTTTTCCAATGTTTTTCATATAGGCTCCTTTTTTATTATATTTTCGCTGCCATCACAATATTATGAAATCGTCGGCACCAGTTTAGGCTGATAGCCTTCTTTCTCCAACGCTTCCATAATCTGATGCTTATGCTCCGTGCCAAAGGCCTCCATAGTAATTACCAGCTCTACTGCCGCTTTTCTGTTGGTAGTGACAAACTGATTGTGCTCCAGCTTAATCACATTACCATCGTTGGCAGCAATGACACCGGAAACTCGGTGCAGCTCGCCCGGTTTATCCGGAAGACGAACAGCCACTGTGATAATACGATCGCGGAAAATAAGTCCCTGCTGTACCACACTGGACATGGTGATCACGTCCATATTACCGCCGCTCAAAATAGATACTACTCTCTTATTCTTTACATTTAAATGCTTTAAGGCCGCAACAGTCAGTAAGCCGGAATTTTCCACTACCATTTTGTGATTTTCTACCATATCCAGGAAGGATACTACCAATTCATCGTCCTCCACGGTGATAATATCATCCAGATTTTCTCTGATGTAAGGGAAAATGTTGCTGCCCGGTGTCTTCACCGCAGTACCGTCTGCAATGGTATTTACAGTTGGCAAAGTGGTTACTTCTCCCTTTTCAAAGGAAACCTGCATGCAATTAGCCCCTGCCGGCTCTACACCGATTACTTTGATATGAGGATTTAAAAGTTTGGCAAGGGTAGACACACCGGTTGCCAGGCCGCCTCCGCCGATAGGAACCAGAATATAGTCTACCAATGGAAGCTCCTTAAAAATCTCCATGGCAATGGTTCCCTGTCCGGTAGCCACTCTCAAATCATCAAAAGGATGGATAAAGGTATATCCGTGCTCATCAGCCAGTTCATAAGCCTTGGCACAGGCCTCATCATACACATCTCCGTGCAGTACTACTTCTGCACCGTAAGACTTGGTACGGTTAATTTTCATCAAAGGCGTGGTAGTCGGCATAACGATAGTAGCCTTGCAGCCAAAGCACTTGGCCGCATAAGCAACACCCTGGGCATGATTCCCCGCGGAAGCTGTAATCACGCCTCTGGCTCTCTCCTCCTCTGTCAGAGTACTCATGGTATAATAGGAGCCACGTACCTTATAAGCTCCTGTAAACTGCATATTCTCAGGCTTAAAATAAACACGGTTTCCGGTCTGAGTACTAAAATAATCACTGTAAATCAGCTTTGTCTCCAAAGTAACTGATTTTAATACCTCACTGGCTTCCTCAAATCTCTCTAATGTAAGTAAATCTTTCATAATCATCCTCATTCTGCATCTAAATCAGGTGCCTTTTCTAAATCATGTGCTTTTTCTAAATCAGTCTTCTTCAAATTCTCCGTCCTGCACTTCAAACAACGCATTTACAAAGGCATTTGCATCGAATTTCTGTAAGTCCTCAATTCCCTCGCCTACGCCGATAAATTTCACTGGCACTTTTAACTCGGACTGAATTGCTACGGCGATACCGCCCTTTGCGGTACCGTCAAGCTTGGTTAATACAATACCGGTTAAATCCGTTACCGTTCCGAACTCCTTGGCCTGTACCAGAGCATTCTGACCGGTAGTACCGTCTAAAACAATCAGATTTTCTCTGTGCGCATCCGGAAATTCTCTATCGATAATGCGATTCATTTTCTTTAATTCTTCCATCAGATTCTTGCGATTATGCAAACGGCCTGCCGTATCACAGATGAGTACATCTACGTTTCTGGCCTTGGCTGCATTTACCGCATCAAAAACCACGCTGGCAGGATCTGTGCCTTCCTTGGAGCTGATCATATCTACACCGGCACGCTTTGCCCATTCCTGCAACTGTTCTCCTGCTGCCGCACGGTAAGTGTCTGCTGCTGCAATCAACACCTTACGGCCGGACATGCGCAGATTATAAGCCAATTTACCTACAGAAGTAGTTTTACCAACTCCGTTCACGCCTATTACAAAAATAACAGATTTTTTGTGTTCAAATTCGTAAGCGGTATCTTCTACCTGCATCTGCTCCTTGATGGAATTCACCAAAAGCTTTTTACACTGCCACGGCACCTTAATCTGAAGCTTTCGCACATTTTCACGTACACGCTCCATAATCTCTGAGGTAGCATTAACACCAATATCGCCCATAATCAGGCGTTCCTCAAGCTCCTCATAAAACTCTTCATCAATGTCAGAAAAACCACTGAATACCTGATCAATGCCCCGGACAATATTATCTCTGGTTTTCGTCAAACCAGCCTTTAGCTTGGCAAAAAAGCCTCTTTTTTCTTCACCCATAAGCCTACTCCTCCAACTCTTGCTCTACCAGATTTACACTTACCAGCGCAGAAACACCCTTCTCCTGCATGGTAATACCATAGAGACGGTCCGCCTCTTCCATAGTACCACGTCTGTGGGTGATAACAATAAACTGCGTATGCTTAGTCAGCTTATGTAAATACTTGGCGTAACGACCTACATTGGATTCATCCAACGCAGCTTCTATTTCGTCCAATAAGCAGAACGGCGATGGCTTTAAATTCTGGATGGCAAACAATAATGCAATGGCAGTTAATGCCTTTTCACCACCGGATAACTGCATCATATTCTGCAGCTTCTTGCCCGGCGGCTGTGCAATAATGCGAATGCCTGCCTCCAGGATATCCTCTTCCTCCTGAAGCTCCAGAGTACCTTTACCGCCGCCGAAGAGCTCCTTAAATACCTTATCGAACTCTCTTCCGATATCAGCAAATTTCTCCCTGAACTGCTTTCTCATTGCGGCATCCAGCTCTTCAATAATGCCCTCTAATGCCTTTTCTGCTTCTACCAGATCATCATGCTGTGTTTTTAAGAAGGTGTAACGCTCCATGAGATTTTTATAATCTTCAATGGCATTTACGTTGACGTCACCCAGCTTTTTTATCTCCGCCTTAATTTCAGCAATTTCCTTCTTCATGGCAGACAAATCCGTGAACTCAGGATTGGAAAGATTCAAAGCATCGGAAAGTGTAATTTCATATTCATTCCACATGTAATTAATCTGGTTTTCGATGCTTTCGTCCAACTTCTCTCTCTGCGCATTCAGACGGTACACTTCCTTATCCAGGCCGGCAATCTGCTGTGCCATTTCTTCACGTCTGTCAAAGAATTGCTTTTGCTGCGTAGTTAATTCTTCCTTGCGGGCCATGGCCTCTTTTAATTTGACACCGGCCTCACCCTGCATCTGTTCGGAATGTAAAATACTTTCTTCCAGTTCTTTAATGGCAGCGTGTCTGTCCACCACATCCTGCTTGCTGACTGCGATGCTTGCCTCTATCTCTTCCAGTTCCTTGATATAGCGGTCTGTTTCGCCCTGAATTCGGCTGACATTCTGCTCGTGGAATTCCAAAGTCTGGCGGAAGGAACGAACCTTCATCTCCCATTCATTTACCTTAGCAGATTCCTCCTCTTCCACGTCGCTTAACTCTGACAGTCGGGACTGCAGCTTCATAACCTCGCTGTCTGCATCCTGCTCTGCTCTTACGGAAGCCCTTAATTCCTCCATAACAGCAGTTTTCTCCACCTCTAACGCCTTCAGGCTCTGTTCCAGTTCCTGAATCTCTCTTGTCAGTTCACCGGCATCTGCTAAAGCTTCTTCCTTTCGCTCCAATGCAGCCGTTACATTTAATCTGGCCGTATTCTGTTCGATCAATTTCATCTGAAGGGTAGATTTCATGCCCTCCACCTCTACACGGAGACGGTTTCGTGCAGATTTTTTTTCTTCGATTTCCTGTTCAATGGCTTCCATCTTCTCCGCAAGACTTTTAATCTGCTTTTCGATAGACTCCATTTCTCTTCTCCGGCCCAAAAGATTGGAATTATTCTTATAGGCACCGCCGCTCATGGCACCGCCCGGTACTAACAGGTCTCCTTCCAAGGTAACCATGCGCACGGCATAATTGTATTTTCTGGCAATTTTCACGGCATGGTCGATGTGGTCTACTACCACAATTCTGCCAAGAAGGCTCTTGGCCACACTGCTGTATGCCTTATCTACATGAACCAGACTGTCTGCCAGTCCCAAAACACCCTGTTCCTTTAAACAATCTTCATTTTTAAACGGCTGGGGATTTTTGATACTGGTTAACGGTAGGAAGGTGGCACGTCCGGCCTTCTGCTGCTTTAAGAAAGCGATCATGCGCTTAGCCACCTCTTCATCCTCGGTAACGATATTTTGTATATTCGCGCCCAAGGCAGTTTCAATGGCCAGCTCGTATTTGGCGTCGGTTTTTAAAATATCTGCCACAACGCCTACGATGCCCTTCTCACGCCCCTTCTGTTCCATAACACTCTTAACAGCACCGCCATAGCCCTCGTAACGCTCTGTCATATTGGACAGTGCCTCCAGTCTGGACTGTTCTCTGTGATACTGCTCCTGGGTACTGCGGTAACGCTCGTCACAAGCTGTTAATTCCTTGCGGAAGGCATTGACCTCTTCTTCCTTGGCAGCCACTTCCGCTTCCATCCCACGAATAGCCTCTGAAAGCTCCTCATAAGCCTTCTGCAGGGCTTCAATGGTTTCTTCCTGCTTGGCCTCATCACTCTTAGCCCGAAGCATTCTGGCCTGAATTTCAGCCTTACGAATCTGGGTCTGTTCCACTACGGAATCAAAACGGCTCAGCTTGGATTTGATGCCTGCACGCTGATTCAAATAATCAATAATAGCATTCTTCTGCGCATCTATCTGAGCCTTCACCCGGGTAATTTCATCTAAAACAGCATCCAAATTTGACTGAGCTTCGTCTCGAACCCTTGCAATGTCTTCCACGGTAGCGTCTATCTTGGCCTTATCTTTTAAAAGCTCTGCCTTCTCAGCTTCCTTTGCAGCAATTTCAGCCTCTATTCTCACTTTACGGGTATAAAAATGCTTTTCGTTACTTTCCGCAGAATGAATCTGCTCCTTGTATACATTAATCTGACCCTCCAGCTTACCGCGCAGTACGCTGCCTTCGCTTAAGAGAGTGCGATTTTCCTCAATGGCGGTCTCACAAATCTCGATGGCTGCAGTAGCCATATCGTATTCTTCCTTAATCCGCTCGTAGCCTGCAGAGGCCTCCTGAAGCTGAGTGCTTGCAATCTGATACTTCTCCTCTACGGCTGTCAGCTCGGCATTCAGTCGTCTGTGCTCTAACAGGAAGCAATTAACATCCAAGGTTTTTAATGCTTCTTTTTTCTTTAAATAAATCTTTGCCTTTTCAGACTGGCGCTCTAACGGCCCAATCTGCTTTTCCAACTCCGCCAGAATATCCGTTACACGAACCAGATTGGCCTTTTCCTCTTCTAACTTCTTCATGGCGGAGGTTTTGCGCTTTTTAAATTTCACAATACCTGCCGCTTCATCAAAAAGCTCTCTGCGTTCCTCGGGCTTACCGCTCAGAATCTTATCAATCTGTCCCTGACCGATAATGGAATAGCCCTCTTTGCCGATACCGGTATCGTAAAAAAGCTCGTTGACATCCTTCAACCTGCAGGCAGTACCGTTAATCAGATATTCGCTTTCACCGGAACGGTACAAACGGCGCGCTACCGTCACCTCATGATAATCAATCGGTAACTGATGGTCGGAATTGTCTAAAGTAATAGCCACATAAGCGTAACTTAAGGGCTTACGCAGCTCTGTTCCGGCAAAAATAACGTCCTGCATACTGCCGCCTCGCAGCTGTTTGATACGCTGCTCACCCAATACCCAGCGTACGGCGTCTGCTACATTACTCTTACCGCTGCCGTTAGGTCCCACAATGCCGGTAATACCGTTGTGGAACTGAAAATTAATTTTATTTGCAAAGGACTTAAAGCCCTGAATTTCTATGCTTTTTAAATACATATACTTATTCTTCCTCGTTTTGTAATGAAACAAGTGCTTCGTAAGCCGCATGCTGCTCTGCCAGCTTCTTACTTCTGCCCTCGCCGCGACCGATTACTTTTTCCCCCAGAAGCACCTCTACACCGAATTCCTTATCATGCTCAGGACCGGTTTCAAAAACCACTCTGTATGTAATGGTCTCTTTTAATTTACGCTGTGCCAGCTCCTGTAAATTGGACTTGGCATCATAAAACAGTCTCTTTTTGTCAATATCATCCAAAATAAAACTGAAAATAAATTTTTTGGCTTCTTCTATCCCGCTATCTCTATAAATGGCACCGATAACAGCCTCCATAATATCGCAGGCAATGGATTCTCTTTCCCTGCCGCCTGTGGCCTCTTCACCTTTGCCTAATAAGAAATATTTTGCTAAACAAATCCTTTTTGCTGCTGATGCAAGAGCCGGTTCGCAAACCAAAGAAGCTCGCAGCTTACTCAGTCGTCCCTCCGGCATAGTAGGATATTTAGAAAACAAAAAATCGCTGGTCACCATTTCCAAAACTGCATCTCCGAGAAATTCCAGTCTTTCGTAGTTTCCAGACTTCAAAATACGCATTTCATTGGCATATGAGCTGTGCGTCAATGCCTGCTTAATCAGGCTCTTGTCCTGAAAGGTATATCCAATCCTTCCTTCCAGCTCCTCTATGCCTCCCTTCATGGCACCCCACTGCATATTAACCTCACCTCATTTTATAAATACAAAGAGACTGTTGCAAAACAGTTCAAACACCCAAAGCTTCGCAGCAGTCTCTATATCTTTTATACATTAATTTATTGCATTTTTGATTAATTCAACTGCCTCTTCTACGGTCTTAATGTCCTCTGCAGCTTCTGCAGGAACTTCAATATCAAATTCTTCCTCAATACCCATAATAATCTGGAAAACATCCAAAGAATCGGCACCCAAATCATCCATAAAGGTGGTCTCCATTTTTACTTCTTCCGGATCAACATTTAATACTTCCGCAATAATTTGTTTAAGCTTTTCAAATTCATTCATAACTGATTACCTTCCTAATTTTCTGATTGTTCTTTGTCTACTGAGATATTGGCGCGAATCTTACCGCTGATATCCTGCTCAGTAAATGTAATACATTGTAAAATAGAATTTTTGATTTCGATAGCCTTGGAACTACCGTGTGTCTTTACTACCAGACCATTCAGGCCAAGCATAGGAGCTCCGCCGTGCTCATCTGTCTGGAATCGGCTTAACGTCTGCTTTAAAGCCGGTTTTACAAGTAAAGCACCAATTTTGCTGCGAAGAGAAGTCATCATGCCCTTTTTTACTTCCTTAATCAAAGTACCACCGACACCTTCATACAGCTTTAATATCACATTACCTACGAAGGCCTCGCACACAATAACGTCTGCATAGCCTGCCGGAATGTCTCTTGCTTCAATGCTGCCGATAAAATTAATATCAGTGCATTCCTTTAAAAGCGGGAAGGTTTCCTTCACCAGGGCATTGCCCTTTTCCTCCTCGGCACCGATATTCACAATGGCAACTCTCGGGTTCTTGATACCCATAACGTGCTCCATGTAAATGGAACCCATCTTGGCAAACTGCACCAGATGACTTGGTCTGGCGTCTACATTGGCACCGCAGTCAACCAGTAAAGATGCCCCCTTTGCCGTAGGAATAAGAGGCGCCAAAGGCGGTCTCTCCACACCGCGAATACGGCCCACAATGGTCTGACCTCCCACCAGATTGGCACCGGTACTGCCGGCTGACACATACGCGTCGCACTCACCGCGCTTTACCATATTCATAGCTACCACGATAGAAGAATTTTTCTTACGGCGGATAGCCATGACCGGAGGCTCTGCCATCTCAATAATTTCCTCGGCATGTACTACCTCCACCTGCTCTGCAGGATAGGAATACTTAGACAGCTCAGCTTCTACTAAATCCTTTTGCCCTACCAGGTAAACCTTTACCTTAGAAGACTCCAGCACTGCTTCTATGGAGCCTTTGACAATTTCTGCCGGAGCATTATCGCCACCCATGGCGTCTACCGCCACTTTAATCCACTCTTTCATAAATAAAGTCTCCTAAACACAATTCAATAATTCTACTATACTAGAGAGAATTTGAAAATGCAAGCATTTCTTTATAACAGATAAGGTGAAAAGAAGCTAAAATTCTCACAAGCATACTTGCAGAAAAAATTTTAGCTTCTTTTGAGGAAAATTATTTAATTCATTTTACTTCTGATAATACTGCGCCTGAGCATGCCAAAGCTGATGATACTTGCCGTCTTCCACTGCCACCAATGTATCATGATTGCCCTGCTGCACAATCCGGCCGTTATCAAATACCAGAATTTCATCGCAGAAACGGCAGGAGGACAATCTGTGGCTAATGTAAATCGTAGTCTTGTCGCTTGCAATCTCATTAAAGCGCGCATATACTTCGGCCTCGGCAATCGGGTCAAGAGCCGCTGTCGGCTCATCCAGTATCATAAACGGTGCATCGTGATAAAGTGCTCTTGCGATAGCAATAATCTGGGCTTCGCCGCCGGACACTGACACGCCGGTATTGCTGAATTCCTTATACAGATAGGTATCGATACCATCCTGCATCTTTTTTAGCTTCTCGCCAAAGCCCGCCTTGATCAGGCACTCGGTTACTTTTTCTCTGTCATAATCCTTGCTGCAGGCTACGTTTTCGCCCAGAGGCAGCGCCAGGAGTTTGAAATCCTGAAATACCACAGAAAAGATGGACATATATTCGTCATACTGATATTTACGGATATTAATGCCATTTAACAATATTTCGCCTTCTGTAGGATCATAAAGTCGGCACAGCAGCTTAATAAAAGTAGTCTTACCGGAGCCGTTCATACCTACGATAGCCAGTCTTTGACCGATTTTAAATTTCATGGAAACATGACGCAATGCATAGGTATCCGTATTCGGATATTTAAAGGACACATCACGGAACTCTACTTCATAATCTCTGTCCACGCGTTTCTCAGTAGTCAGGCTGCCCTGATACATCTTATTCGGAATATCCAGGTATTCATAAGTAATCTTTAAAAATTCCGCATTATTTCTCATTTCACCCAGATTCTTTAACAACATGGCAAGGCCCTGCGCCAAGGCGGTCACTGAGGCTATGTACTGGGTTACGGAACCTACTCCGAAAGCACCGGCCCAAGCTTTTAAACACACAAACAGGTAAATAATACCTGTCAGCAAGGTGGAAAATACCGCGGACAGTGCGCTCCAGGCACCCATAGGTCCTGCCGCAGCTTTTACAATAGCTGTTTTCTTTCCGAAAATATCTGCGGTATCATAATAGCGCTCACAAATATCCTGCTGACTGTACATTCTCATGTCCAAATCTCTGTTTCTGTCTCTGGATACTTCCTCGCCAAAGAAATAAGAAATTCTGTTGCGCTGCTTCATATCTTCTGCGGTTTTCACCCAGTAAGAGCCGGCCTTTGTAGAGCACGCCGGAGCCAGCCAGGTTACACAAAGCAGTGCCAAAACCATTCCTAACAGAAACAGTGGGTGATTTAACACGGTAAATACCCCTGCTCCCTCAGGAACTTTTAAGGTAAATAAGCTCACAGACAATGCCACGGCACCGATAATCTTAAAAACAGAAAGAGTTAACTGGTCAAAAAATATCTTAATTCTGTAAAGTCCCCATTGACTCAAGTTATCATTTTGTGATACCTGAGAACGCAGATTGTGGGTTCTCTGGTCGTCCACATCACAATAATCCAGGCTTAGCAGCTTATCACCGTAAATCTTCTCGCGCTGCCACCAGCCGCCCTCGTGCTTCCAGTTTTTGAAGCATTTTGCGCCGGCTTTGATCAGTGCGGCCACTGCATTGGCAATCAGGGTAATCAATACCAGCTTCCATAATTTTTCCGGATTTCTGTCACCTGCCAGCTCGTTAATAATCAGAGCAGAAAAATATACGTTTACATACGGCGTCAGTGCATTCATGGATTCATGCAAAAAGGAACCCAAAAACATCAATGGAGCTTCCCTATCCAACAGTTTAAACGCCCTCCAGTGCATTTTCAGCACCGTAATTACTGAGATTTTGTCTTGATTTTTATGCTTCATCTGCAGCGCCTCCTTCCTGATAGTATTTACTCTGTACCCGGAACAGGTCTGCATATTTTCCGTCCAGTCTCATCAGACTTTCGTGAGTTCCCTCTTCGGTAATCTGTCCCTCAGCAAGGAAAATAATTCTGTCACAGAACCTTGTAGAAGCAAGTCGGTGGGAAATGTATACAGAGGTTCTTCCGGCAGTCATCTCATTGTACTTCAGGTAAATATCATTTTCTGCTACCGGGTCAAGTGCTGCTGTAGGCTCATCCAGCACGATAACCTTGCCGTCCTTATACAGGGCTCTGGCAAGCATCAGGCGCTGTGTTTCACCGCCGGAAAGCTCCACGCCATCCTCATATACCTTACGCCCGATGTAGGTGTCGTATCCCTTCGGCATTCTGGCCACTCTTTCAGTCAGACCTGCTTTCTCAATACACTGCTTCACCCGCTCCATATCGATTTCGTCGATACTCTGGGCTACATTCTCTGCCAGCGTAATTTCCAAAGTGGAAAATTGCTGGAACACGGCAGAAAACAGCTCATAATATTCCCTACGGTTAAACTGCCTGATATCCTCACCGTTTAAAAGCACGGTACCCTCTGTAGGGTCTAAAAATCCGCAGATTAATTTTACCAAGGTGGTCTTACCGGCACCGTTTAAACCTACCACTGCCAACTTTTCACCCGGACGAATGGTCAGGTTTAAGTTGTGAATGGTATCCTTCTGCGCGCCCGGATAGCGGTAAGATACATCCTTTAACTGAATCTCATAAGCTCCCAGCCTGTCTTTGGTAACAGGCTTGCCCTCTTCAAATAAAAATGGCTCTGAAAGCTCCAAGAACTCTCTTACAACGGATATTTCCAGACTAGTTCTGTGAAGCATCAGTACATTGGTCAAAATCCCGGATATCCAGGTAGAAAAACCGTTTAATGCTGTAAAATACAGTAAGAACTCAGAGGCAGGCAAGCCTTCCTTTAACGCCATGGTAATCAGATAAGCATAGGCAAATCCGTTACGCAGCAGCAATAAAACAATATCCAGAAAATCTGCCCTGATATAAATGGTCTCTCTGCGCAAAGCAAAGGCCTTAAACTGCCTCATGGCCTCCTGATAAAATTCCTCCAGCCACGGACGCATTCTGAAAATACGAATATCCTTTGCCAGGGCCACATCACTGCCTCTTTGGCAGGCATAGGTCATACGTCTGTTATAACCGGATTTTTCCTCTCTGTGCAAGAACCCCCAGTTATAGATTCGTCTGGTTAACACAAAAGCCAAAACAGTAGTCAATGTGGTAACCGCCATCAGAATTGGGTCTAACGTAGATAAAATCATTACATAAACAATCAGACCCACAATATTCTCGCTGAGCTTTGCCAAAATATCCCAAACCGCCCCAACACTTGCGTAGTCGTATATGACTGTCCTCACTGCTCTTTCAAACATATTCAGTGAGGACGGATTTTCTACGTTGGGGTAAGAAGTAACAAAAGCCTTTCTGTTTACCATCTTGAGCATATGCTGGTTGACTCTGCTTCTGCCCGGTCTGGTATTTTGTTCTATGTAAGCCTTTAAAGCAGCCAGTACCATCAACGCCGCTGCAAAGACCAGTATCGCCACAACCAAATCCTTGAACTTGGCTGCAACTTCTACCTTGCCCAGTACAACCGGTGCAAAAAACAATTCCACCAGATTGGTGGCCACTGCCACACCTGCTGTTGCCAGGCATATGAAAACTACGCTTTTGCGCACTTTCCAGGAAAGTCCGATAATATATGCCGTATTTTGCAGCATATTATATTTCGGACGTTCCGTTTGTTTCTTTTTTTTCATGCCATTCACCTCCGTAGTATAATAAAAGCCTAGTATATCGGTCCAGTTATTTCTTAGCCGATGTACTAGACGTTTACGAAACTCCGTGTTTGCCGGACGAAGTAACGTGAACGCCTATTCATAATAGCATATCCATGCCCCAAAAATTTATTTTGGGGACGAACTGTTAAATTCCGGGGACGAACTGCAAAAATTCGAGGATGAATTACCGGAATCCGGTGAAAAACTATTAAAATCCGGAGACAATTTGTCTTGTTCTGAGGAGAAACTGTTACCGTTTGAAGCCAAGTTGGTAATCTGCGGTAATAAAATCTCCGTGGTAAAAGCACCGTCTTCACTGTTTCGACTGATGTATCCGTCTAATTTTTTCACAATCTGGTCGATTCTGATCAGCCCCAATCCATGGCCGGTGCCCTTTGTGGTACCGAAACGGTTATTTACCTTTTTCATCTTTTTATTTGCCGTCAGGTTGGTAAAAGAAATATACAACTGGGTATTTTTCATATCCATATACACGCGAATCATGCGGTCCTTTTCAGGCAGCTCCATATTGGCTTCAATGGCATTGTCAAATAAATTACCGATAATGACACATAAATCCAGCTCTGATACAGATAATGCATAGGGAATATGTGCATCTGCCCTGACATTGATTTTTCTGGATGCTGCCAGGGATATTTTGCTGTTTAAAATAGCATCCACCATGCTGTTTCCGGTCTTTATGACCGTATCTACCGTTTTTAAATCGGTATCCAATGCATCCAGATAGCTCTTGATGGCTTCCAAATCTCCATTGGCCGCATGAGCCTTCATAACCTGAATATGATTGCGATAGTCATGACGCCAGCCCCGCATTTTCCGGTACATATTATCTACTTCCACATAGTGTGTTTCGATCAGCTCACGCTGATAGGCATCGAATTGCCTGCCTAATAATCTCAAAAGTAATGACATAGCCTCCTCCTTGTGTTTTCTGATATTCGGTAATCACCAAATTATATCGCTACATTACATATTTGTAATAATCGCACGGTTCAGGGTTTCGTACACGCCTCGGGCCAGGGGTATCATGTCTCCACTCAGGAGGTAGACTCCCGTTTTGGTTACTCTTTGTATTTGAGAAAGGTTGATAATGTAAGACCTTCCTATTCTGAAAAAGCGTTCGTCCAGTTCTTCCTCGAATTCGCCCAGTGACTTTTTTACGGTGTAATCTATTTTTCCGTGAACGGTTACGTAATTTTTGCACACCTCCAGATATCGGATTTCGTAGAAAGGTACTCTTATCATTTCACCCGAAAACTGCAATGTCAGCACGCTTTCATTCTTTTTGATTTTCTCTGCGGCTCGGTTTAACACCTGGAAAAGCTTTTCTTTCTGCACCGGCTTCATAAGATAATGCAATGCGGACACCTCGTATCCTTCTGCTATGTAGTCCGAATAACCGGTAATAAAAATGATTTGCGCGGTTTCATTATCTTTACGGATGCTTTTTGCCAGGGTTACCCCATCCATCTGTTCCATTTCAATGTCCAGCAAAAAAATGTCGTAATCCTTTTGCTCTGCATAATGAAACAATAAAGCCTCCGCTGAAGGAAAGCTTTCTGTCTGCATGGTCACATTTGCTTCTGCTGCCCAGGACCTAACTAAAGCTTCTACGTACTGCACGTCTATTGGATTATCATCGCAAATCGCTATATGGTAAATCATAGTACACTCCCCTCCCCAAAATGTCAACACAAAAGGTAATAACAAAGCGGACAAGTCCGCTTCCAACTTCATATATCCCTCATCCCCCACGGGACTTGCTTCGCTTTGTGCGCCGATGTGCAGCTGCAAAGCAGCCTTCCTTAGCACATCGTGCGCATCCTCGCGAAGCTTTTTTATTACACAGGAAAGTACTCTTTCCTGTGTAATAAAAAAGGCATTCCATCCGGAACGCCCTTCTCATCACAATTAGTTTTCTACGCTAACGATTTCGCGTTTATTGTAAGAACCGCAAGCCTTGCATACTCTGTGTGGCATCATAAGTGCACCACATTTGCTACATTTTACTAATGTAGGAGCGCTCATTTTCCAGTTTGCTCTTCTCTTATCTCTTCTACCTTTGGAAGATTTGTTCTTTGGACAAATAGACATCGTTACACCTCCTTATTCGCGTTAAAGATATCTTTTATCACTGCCATTCTCGGGTCTGGTACAAATGTATCACATCCGCACTCCCCAAAGTTGAGGTCCTTGCCACACATTTTACAAATTCCTTTGCAATCCGCTTTACACAATACCTTCATAGGCCAGTTCATCAAAATTTCATTGAATATAAGACTTTCTACGTCTAACTGATAACCCTTCATAATATCAAGGTTGTCCTCAGTATCCTCTCCTGCATCCACTTCCGGAGAATAGACATCCCGTTCAAAGGATAGCTCAATACGTACAGGTACCGGCTTCAGACAACGGTCACATGGCATATCAAGCACCAAATGGGCCTTGCCAGTAATCAGTGCTCTGCCTTTACTCTTGTGAGTACCGGTAAACGTCACATCTGACTTCTCAATAATTGAAAAACTCTCGTATCCGTTTTGAATCTCTGTCATCTCAATCGGGCAGCTGACTTCAAACGGTCTGCCCGCAGAAAGGAACACATCAGATAGATTAATAAACATAGTATCTCCTATTCATACTTAAACGATTATACACATTTCGATTGAACTTGTCAATCTATAAATTGAATTTTTTCCAAAATTTATGGGTAGTTTGTCACTACCCACAAATTTATATACATTTCAAACTTCAAAAACAATTACTTGCAAAGTCTGTAGGTTTCTCTTGCGATAGCAAGTTCTTCGTTTGTAGGAAGCAACATAACCTTTACCTTAGAGTCTGCTGTAGAGATAACTCTCTCAACACCTCTTACATTATTGGCTTCGTCATCGATGGTAACACCAAGATATCCTAAATATGAACAAATGCTCTTTCTGATATAAGCATCATTCTCACCAACGCCGGCTGTAAAGCAGATTGCGTCTACACCGTTCATAGCTGCTGTGTAAGCACCGATGTACTTAGCAACACGGTAAATAAATGCTTCTGCAGTAACCTTTGCACGGTGATTGCCTTCCGCCATAGCATTCATAATATCACGGGAGTCACTGGAGATACCGCCGCTTAAACCTAAGAGACCGGACTTCTTATTGAGGATATTTAATACTTCATTGACATCCTTGCCCTCTTTATTGCAGATATACTGTACAACACCGGCGTCTACGTCACCACTTCTGGTACCCATGATAAGACCTTCCAACGGAGTAAGACCCATACTGGTATCTACACACTTGCCGCCGATGGAAGCAGAAATACTTGCACCGTTACCCAAATGACAAACGATTACTTTGGCCTTCTCAGGATCTAAATTTAATGACTTAATAGCTTCGCCGGAAACGAACATATGGCTTGTGCCGTGGAAACCGTAACGGCGAACACTGTATTTCTCGAAATATTCGTAAGGAATAGCATATAAATAAGCCTTTTCATCCATGCTCATACCAAAAGCTGTATCCCAAACAGCTACATTTGGCTTGCCAGGAAGAGCCTTTTCACAAGCTTCTACACCCATAAGGTTTGCAGGATTGTGTAAAGGAGCCAGGTCATAGCAAAGCTTCACAACCTCTTTTACCTTCTCATCAATAATAACGGATTCGCTGTAATTGGTACCTGCATGTACTACGCGGTGACCGATTGCTGCAATTTCATCAACGCTCTTTACAACGCCGATTTCAGGGTCAACCAATGCATCCAGAACCATCTGAATAGCAACGGTGTGGTCCGGCATAGGCTTTTCGATTTTAATCTTGCCCTTGCCTGCAGGCTGATGAACCAGGTTAGAACCTTCGATACCGATTCTCTCGCACAAACCCTTTGCGGTAACGCTTTCATTGGTCATGTCAATCAGCTGATACTTTAAAGAAGAGCTGCCACAGTTAATAACTAAAATATTCATAATACAATTCCTTTCCTTCTATCTTCATTCGGAGAAATCATTCAATTATAATTTATCTACATACACACAATATATTAATCAGCAAGCTGAGCCTGTACTGCTGTAATAGCTACAACACCAACGATATCTTCCCAGCTGCATCCGCGGCTCAAGTCATTAACAGGCTTTGCGATACCCTGAAGAACAGGTCCGTATGCTTCTGCCTTTGCAAGTCTCTGCACTAACTTGTAGCCGATATTACCTGCATCTAAGTTAGGGAAGATCAGAACATTGGCCTTGCCTGCAACTTCGCTGCCCGGTGCCTTACTTGCTGCAACAGTGTCCACCAATGCTGCATCCAACTGTAACTCACCGTCTACCTTTAATTCAGGATAATTAGCCTTGGCAATCTCGGTAGCCTCTACTACCTTGTCAACCAATGCATGCTTTGCAGAACCCTTGGTAGAGTGTGAAAGCATAGCTACTCTAGGTTCACCGCCAACCAGTGCCTTAAAGCTCTTTGCGGAAGAATCTGCGATAGCTGCTAACTCTTCTGCTGTAGGATCCTGATTCAGACCGCAGTCAGCAAATACGAATGTGCCGTTCTCACCTGCATCACAGTCCGGAACTGCCATGATAAAGAATGCTGATACAAGCTTAGTCCCAGGAGCAGTCTTTAAAATCTGTAAGGACGGACGGAGTACATTGGCTGTGGAGTGGCATGCACCTGCAACCATACCGTCTGCATCGCCGGCCTTTACCATCATAACACCAAAGAATAAGTTGTCAGATAATAACATCTCTCTGGCCTTTTCCATAGTCATGCCCTTAGCTTTTCTGGTTTCATATAATAACTCAACATATGCATCTAACTTAGGGGATGTAGCAGGGTCTACAACGGCAGCACCTGATAAATCAATATTTAACCAGTGAGCGCTGTCACTTACCTTTTCTTCACTGCCAACTAAGATTACATTAGCAATACCCTCTTCTAATACCTTTGCAGCTGCCAAGAGAGTTCTCTTGTCTTCTGTTTCCGGTAAACAAATGGTTTTCTTGTTCTGTTTTGCTCTTTCCTTTATGGAATCAATATAAGACATACTTTACTCCTTCCGGGCCCTTAACGACCAATATGTAAATGTAAAAATTTGCTTGAACGAAGACCTTGTCCAAACTTTATAAATATATTATACTAAATACAGATTTTATTCACAAGTGGTTATTTTCGCAAAATTGTACATTTTGAAATACATTTTGCTCATTTTTTGCATTTTTATGTGAACAATTTTTGTCAGGAGGCTTTATGCACGTTACCGGTATTATTGCAGAATACAACCCTCTGCATCTTGGACATCAATATCATATCAAACAGACAAAAGCCCTTACCGGCGCTGATTTTATCATAACGGTACTTAGCGGCGATTTCGTGCAGCGCGGTCTGCCTGCCATTATAGACAAGCACACCCGTGCCCGCATGGCCTTAGAAGCCGGCAGTGACCTTGTATTGGAATTGCCGGTGCCTTACGCCCTTTCCAGCGCAGAAGGCTTCGGCTTTGGCGGCGTGTCTCTGCTCCACGGACTGGGCTGTGTGGATACCTTGAGCTTCGGCTCGGAATCCGGTGATTTGGCCGGTCTTATGCAGTTAGCCCAAGTATTGTCAACAGAATCCGAGGCATACCGCCAGGCCTATCAGACAGCCTTAAAACAAGGCCTGTCCCATCCTGCTGCACGCTTACAGGCTGTGCAGGCATGTTATCCTGATCTGGATGCAAGTCTTTTGGACGGACATTCCAATAATATGCTGGCCTTGGAATACTGTAAGGCATTATATCGACTGCAGAGTGCTATAAAACCTGTCACGGTAAGGCGCCGGGGCCAGGGGTATCTGGATACCTTTGCTGCCGAAGATTTCACAAACGCCGACCAAACAACCACTACAGGCCATGTGACAAATACCGGCCACGCAGCAGTGCATGCCGCTAATGTAACAGACGTAAAGAGCAATCCCCTCTTTGCCTCTGCCACAGCCATTAGGAATATATTGTGCCAAACCAATAATATTCATGCATATTCCCCGGACACACCCGATGTTCTTCACAGCCTGCTGCCTGCACATGTGGAAAACTCATTACGTGCAGCACAGTTAGAACACGCTCTGTTGTTTGCAGATGATTTCAGCAGCCTGCTGCATTATAAACTTTTAAGCCTTTCCAGGACTGCATTATGTGATTATTGGGAAGTGACTCCGGAGCTTGCCAATAAAATAGCAAATAAGCTGCCGGAATTTGACTGTTTTACCCAGTTTACAGATTTACTTTGGACCAAGGATTTGACCTATGCCAGAGTGTGCAGATGTCTTATACACATTCTGTTAGATATCAAGAATGACACCCGGGATGTACACCAGCCGGTGCCATATGCCCGTGTATTAGGTTTTAGACGTGAGGCTGCACCGTTACTGTCAGCTATCAAGGCGCACAGCAGCCTACCGCTTATTACCAAAATTGCAGATGCAGGGAAACTGCTGAATCCGGAGACTTACAGTCTCCTAAGTATGGATTTGAAAGCTGCACATATTTACGACAGTGTAATGCATCATAAATCCGGCAGGAAATGCATACACGAAGCCAGAAAACAAATTGTGATTATATAATCCAAACCCCCGTTTGCAGTACAGGCCTATTGTGTTTCTGATTTCAGTTTCAAAACCGGCGTCCCGGGCAGTCTGAAAGTTAATAGAAGCTTGCTAGTAAAACTACGCAGCTGCATTCAGAGATATGATTGGTTGTCAGAGATTTCGAATTGACTTACGTCACGAAACTCTGACAACCAATTTTCTGAATTGCAGCTGCTGGTTTTTCTACGCAACCATTCTAATGCCTTTCAGACTGCCCGGGACGCCGGTTTTGAAACTGAAATCAGAAACACACATATCTGTACTGCAATGTCCCTAAAACTCCAGTACCTCGCCCACTTCACTGCGACTGGCTACACACATTTGAAATTGCTCTGCCCTATAAGGCACATCTGCTGCATTAATCTCCAGCTTCACAGTTTCATACGCCAGCTCCGGCATATTGTTTTCCCGGCTCAAATGCCCCAGCAGAATATATTTCATTCTGTCATGTAAAATCTTGGAAAGCAGGATACCGCTGTTATCATTGGACAAATGTCCTCTGTCGCTTAAAATACGCTGCTTTAGCGGATAGGTATAAGGTCCCGCCTGGAGCATGCGTACATCGTGATTGGCCTCTAATAAAATAGCATCCAATCCTTGTAAATTCTCAATAATATATGGATTAAAGGTTCCCATGTCCGTGGCCACTGCCGCTTTTCTGCCGGCACTTTCAAATCTATATGCACAAGGCTCATTGGCATCATGAGGAATGTGAAAAGGATGCACCGTTAAATCGCCCAACTGCAAATCTTCGTCCACGTTCACCTCGTGAAAAAGTCCAGTGTCATAAGCTCCTAAATTTTTGCAGCTGTTTTTTATCCCCTCAATAGTGCCTCTCGTAGCGTACATTGGAATGGCATATTTTCTGGCAATAACGCCCAGTCCCTGAATATGATCACTATGCTCATGGGTAATAAAAATACCTGCTATATCCTTCCCCATAAGCTCTGCTTTTTTCAGCCCCTCTTCAATGCGCTTGCAGCTGATGCCCACATCCACAAGAACATGGGTATGCTCTGCGCCAACGTATATACAATTGACGCTGCTTCCGCTTGCAATACTAAATAATCTCATTT
>JAFTXF010000057.1 GCA_017461685.1 Lachnospiraceae bacterium | reverse complement strand
GAGACACTATCGAGCGAAAGCGTCCATTGAAACGCAACTGTTATATGCCGGACCACGGTACCGCAAGCCGCCGGAATCACACAATCCTCCTATACTGCCAGAAGTCCTGCTGCCATCAATACACACACGGTCAGGAAAATCGTGGCCACAGAGCAAATGCTCGTCCACACCACAAGCTGAGTGGCCAGCTGTTCATCGTTGTGCATAGCACCTGCCATAACGGCGCTGGATACTGCCACCGGAGAGCCAAACAAAGCAATCAGTGCCGGAAATTCATTGACACCGCAGTTCAACAATCCGGTGCACTGGCTGAGCAGCACTGCTCCACCTACACCGATAAGCGGAGCAAGTACAATGCGCCATGTAGTTCCTACCACGATTTCCTTCAGTAGGCCCTTCACTGCAGAAAATTCAAACTGACCGCCCAATACAATCAGGGCTAACGGAGAAGCTATCGACTTTAAGTTGTTCAGCGCAGTATATAAAAATGGAGTCTGTTTATTTAGCGCAAACACCACTTCACCGCATACCTCCACCTGGAGAGACCGGATAACCAAACAGATTAATCCCGAAACCACACCTATAATCAACGGGTTCTTCACGATATTTAACAAAATATCCCGCACATTGTGGGAGTTCTCTCCTTCTTTCTTTAAGAAGATTGACAGTGCTACAACAGCCAGGATATTAAATAGCGGGATGGTAAATGCCGATAAGACAGCAGCAACTCCCATGGCTTCACTGCTGCCCAGGGCACCGGCCAAAGGAAGACCGATGATAGCGAAATTACTGCGGAACGCACATTGCCACAGTACTCCTCTGCGTTCCTTTACCCCTGTAGTCAGTACTGCGGTAATCAATCCCAGCACCACGATCACACCGGTCGCCAGCAAAGCATATAGCACAATATCCCACTGTATCGCCGCAAAGCTCACGATATTGTATACATTGATAAAAAGCATGCACGGAAGACATACATTAAACACCAGCTTATTGCCTATCTTAACAAATTCAGCTGAAATAAAACCTTTTTTCTTTAAAAAATATCCCAATACGATTAATAAAACAATAGGAACCACTGCATTGACTGCAGTAAATAAAATATGTGCTAATTGCATTTTTTCTCCTTCATCTTCTGCCTGACGCGGTGGCATTTACAGTATGTATCGGAAGCCGCCTTGCAACTTCCGATAAGTTCTACTATAACTCTGAAACCTTGCAGTTATGTCGCCAACTTACAAAGTTAACCTTTGCAAGCAGGCGAACTTTCTGTAGGTTCTATTATGCTTTTCTGATTGCCTTGATAATAGCGCCAAGCTTTGGTGGGGTACCGTACAACAGAACACCTACCCGGTAAATCTTTGCAGAAAGCAAACCGATACCGATTACGGATGCAATAAGGAGTATAATCGAAATCACGATTTCATAGAATGGCACTGTTGTCATGGCAATACGGGTAAACATAGCCATCGGTGATGTAAACGGAATAAAAGAACATACCTTCATTAATATCGTGTCTACATTTCCTGCTGTCATTGAGAACATAACCACCATAAAACCCACCACAAAAAGCATGGTAATCGGCATCACAGAAGTATTGATGTCCTCCAGTTTGGATGCTGTGGAGCCCACTGCACCAAACATAAAAGCATAAATCAAAAAGCCCAGTACAAAGAAAATAAGCATATACACAAACAAATCTATCGGCATATTAAACATAGATGCGATCACACCTGTTTCATCCAAGTATGCCTTATTGAAATTGTAGCAAATAAGTGCAGTGCCGAATACCACTACAAGCTGGATAAAACCGGCCAGACAAGAAGCAAGTACTTTACCGAACATCATACTGGCCGGCTTAGCACTGGTGATAAGCACTTCCATAGCACGGGAGCTTTTTTCTGTAGCCACATTGGTTGCAACCATCTGTCCGTACAGCAGGATAACCATATACAGTGCAAAAATCATAATGTATGTATAGAAGAAATTCTCCATTTGGTCTTTGCCCAGCTTCATCGTCTCATGTTCCATCTGCACCGACAAAATAGCTCCGGCTTCTTCTGCAGAAATGCCCCCTTCTATCATAGCACTCATGCGATAAATACTCTGCAGTACCTCATCCGCAATCACCGTATTGCTGTCGTACATAGACAGATTATTTACATAGTATGTATAAGCAGTAAGACTTTCCATGACAAAGGCGCATTCGACCTCACCGGCAATAATCTGCTCTTTGACCGCTTCCATATTGCCGTCTGCCATTTTCACTTCATAATTGGTAAAAGCCTCGGAAAATGCCTGAGACACCGCCTCTGCATTCTCACCTGCTATCAGCATAACAGGCCGGCTGGTATCCGTTACTGTACTGCCTTCTTCCTTTTGAAAGCCTTCCATAATACGCGGGAAAAACATCACCACTGCGATGGCCACTGCCAAAAACACGGTAACACCGACAAACACCTTATTGGTAAAATAATTTTTTAATTCAAATTTAAGAATTTTTCCAAACTGTCCCATTGCCGTACCTCCTACTCCTGCTGTCCTGCATACTCTACAAAAATATCATTTAGCGACGGCTCAAATACTTTTATCTCGTCTATATCATATCTGTCAGTCAAATGCTTCATGACACTTTGCTTCTCTTCAGAAGACGTAAGCGTAATCAAAAGAGCTCCGTCCTCCTCCACTGTACACTTGTCTGCAAATTCCTTTCTGATTGCCTCCTGCTGCTCTGACCGTACAACAAGACGGTTACGGGGATAATTGCGCTTAATATCATGCAAATCTCCGGTCAGAACAACCTCTCCGCCGTTGATAATAGCAATACTGTCACAGAATTCTTCTATATAATTCATCTGATGGCTGGAAAATAGAACAATTTTACCCTTGGCAATTTCTTCTTTTACCACATCCTTTAATAACATGGCATTGACCGGATCCAGTCCGGAAAACGGTTCATCCAGTATAACAATCTGAGGATTATGTGCAAGGGCAGTTACCAGCTGAATCTTCTGCTGATTTCCCTTAGAAAGGGTATCCAGACGCTTACTACGGTATTCGGACATTCCCAGTCGCTCCAGCCAGTAATCTACGCTTTTTACTGCATCTGAATGACGCATTCCTTTTAATTCTGCAAAATAAACCAACTGATCGATGATTTTCTTCTTCGGGTAAAGCCCCCGTTCCTCCGGTAAATAACCAAACTGCACCTTGCTGTAATCCATTGGTGCTCCGTCAAATAATATCTCGCCGCTGTTTGCAGGAAATACATTCATCAATATTCGGATGGAGGTGGTTTTTCCGGCACCGTTTCTGCCAAGCAAACCAAAAGCCTTGCCGCCTTCTGCTGCCAGGGATATTCCTTTTAAAACCTGCTTGTCGCCAAAGCTTTTTGTGATATCTCTTAATTCCAGTCTCATAATTTTCTTCCTTTCCTGGGGGGTGTGGATTTCGATCCTGCCATATGAAGCAACATATATCCTATTACATTTACTCACTCAACAGCGCCCGCTTGCGCTCGATCATTTCGTCAATTTGATTGATGTAAAGTTCTACATCCTTTACATTGTCGCAGCGTTCGATACGTCCGTCCGGGCAAACCAGCTTGGTGATGCTGCCTGCGCCCAGGGCTACGATGGTCTGCAGTTCTTCCATGATTAAAATATTGTAAATACCGAATTTGCCTTCACGGGCATAGCCTACGTTTTCAAAATTGCCGGACATATTTTTCTGGCGGTACAGATAATAAGGCTTCATGTCCATGGATCTGGCACCCTCTACGGCAATGCTCATGGTCTCATCGGTATTATGAATACAGGAAATGCCATGGCTCTGAATCCACTGAGCCAGTCTGCTGGCACGCTTAATAGCCAGAGAATGTACCGTAAGGCTGTCCGGATTTAACTTCTGTACCTCTTCGATGGTATGTGTCACCTCTGCCACATCCTCCCCCGGAAGCCCCAGAATCAAATCCATATTAATATTTGTAAAGCCTGTTTCACGGGCCATTTGGTAAGCTTCCATCACCTGCTCTACCGTATGTCTGCGGCCAATGGTATCCAGTGTACATTGGTTCATGGTCTGGGGATTTACACTGATACGGTCCACACCGTGCCTGTACAATACCTCCAGCTTTTCTCTGGTAATGGAGTCCGCACGGCCGGCCTCCACCGTAAACTCCTGTACAGTATTAAAATCAAAGCGTTCCTTCAGGGCCGTAATCAGTCTGTCTAACTGGTCTGCCTCCAGCGTGGTCGGCGTACCGCCGCCAATATATACCGTGTCTAAAATCTTGTCCTTGTAAACTTCACGTACATAGTCCATTTCCTTGATCAGGCAGTCAATATACTGCTCCACACGCTTTTTGTGTGCCGCAATCGGATACGAAGTGAAGGAACAATACAGGCAAGTCGTAGGGCAAAAAGGAATCCCTATGTACAGGCTATAGCCATCCTCATAATGCAGGGTACTTAAAAGCTTACGCTCCCGCTCTGCAATATCGATGCTGAGACGTGCCTTTTCTTCGCTGACATAATGCTTGTCCTGATAATAAGCCATAATTTCTTCATGGCTTTTACCCTCCAAAAGAAGCGACATGGCAATCTTCGTCGGTCGAATACCTGTCATATTGCCCCAAGGCAGGGTCTTACCGGTATATTCACAAAGACATTGATACAAAAATCCTTTAAAGGCATCTTTGTATTCCTGTGAAAAAGCCTCTGTCCCTGCAGGCAGCTCCTCCATCCAATTCCAATCATAGCTCTGACCGGCAAGACAAAACATGACCAAACTGTCTGCAAACTCTACGCTGCCCTGCAAAGCCTCTGCCGCCCCGGCCAATTCCACAGCCTTCTCTCTGTCTGTATCCGGCGTCACAACCTTAACGGTTTTCTCCGGAAAAAATGCCTTTACAATAGAGTGTATATCATATTCATAAATAGTTTTATTTAAGGTTATTACTAACATATTCTTCTCTCTTAACGTCAAATATGGGATTGCTGTAAAAGGCACGGTTTTGCACGCATCTGCACACCCATGCTTTTTAGGCACCCCACATGATTTTTATACTATGGTGTTTGTGAAACTTTGCTGCAACTGACAGCAGCAAAGTTTCACAAACACCTACTTTCTTATATTACAAAGGGATTATTGTCCTTCTCCCAGCCGATGGTGGTGGAACCGCCATGTCCCGGGTACACAATCGTCTTCTCCGGGAGTGCAAACAGCTTCTGCTTCATGCTTCGTATCAGCACACTCATAGAACCTGTCGGGAAATCTGTCCTGCCCACGCTGCCTTCAAACAGGGTGTCACCGCTTATCAGCAAGCTGCCTTCCTCAAAGTAATAACAGCAGCTGCCTTCGGTATGGCCGGGAGTAGCAATCATCCGGAAAGTCATCCCTGCTACAGTACAAACCTCCCCATCCTTTAACAGCACATCTGCCGTCACTTTACAGGGCAGGTTAAACATCGCAGACAAATTCAGCTCCATATCCTGAAGCACGTCCCTCTCCTGCTCGCAGGCATACACCCGGGCACCGGACAACTCCTGAAGGGCTTTTACTCCCAGAATATGGTCCACATGTCCATGGGTCAGTAAAATACCCTGAACCGCAAACCCCTTCCGTGTCAGTGATTCATAAATCTGCTCTCCCTGATCCGCCGGGTCCACAACAAGCGCCGGGCAAAGGCCGTTTGCCGCTGTTGCACCTTCTTTATAAATAAAATAGCAATTGGTCTGACACACCCCTAACACCATGCGTCCAATTTTAAAACCATTCATCAGCCTGTAGTCCTTTCAATATCAATCACACTGTCAATGGTACCAAGCTTATCAATCACACGATTCAGGTCCTCACGGGAAGAGATCTCAAAGGTAGTCTGGAGTGTGGCAGTATCTCCCTTGGCAACACGCGTATTCATGGATAAAATATCGATATTTT
>JAFTXF010000056.1 GCA_017461685.1 Lachnospiraceae bacterium | reverse complement strand
TATCCCTGGCACTGTGTCCGATAGCAAGCACTGCACCGGCACACATAATCTCATCGCCGTTTTCCAGCTGTCCACCTATCAGCTGATCATTCTCTATCCTAAAATCCGTAACCTGACTTTCAAAGCGTACTTCGCCGCCCCAGGCAAGTATTTTCTCACGCATCCGCTTTACAATCCGGCTTAACACATCCGTGCCGATATGGGGCTTAGCGTCATACAAAATATGCTCCGGCGCTCCGTTTTCTACCAAAATAGAAAGCACCTCCAGATTACGTCCGCTTTTATCCTTCACCAAAGTATTCAGTTTACCGTCTGAGAAGGTACCTGCACCGCCCTCGCCAAACTGTACGTTACTCCTTGTATCCAGCACACCCGTTTCCCAAAACCGGGTAACCTTTTTGGTTCTGGCCT
This sequence comes from Lachnospiraceae bacterium, assembly GCA_017461685.1. Lineage (GTDB taxonomy): Bacteria > Bacillota > Clostridia > Lachnospirales > Lachnospiraceae > RGIG6307. The sequence continues at coordinate 4,847 of JAFTXF010000056.1, read as the reverse complement.
CTACATCCTGCCCGCGCTCCAGTATAATAGGCTTATATCCGTGCTTTGCTAACATATACCCGCAGAAAAGTCCTGCCGGTCCCATTCCGATAATCACAATCGGCTTCTTCAGCGGCACTTCACCGCTCTTTGGAAACCGGTATACATGCTTTTCTATCAGTTCTGCCTGCCTTAATCGGCTTTTCGCCAAGACCTTTGATTCTTTATCACAGGAAATATCCACCACATAACTATATATAATATCCGGCATCTTGCGGGCATCAACAGACTGCTTCACAATCCTAAATTCTTTCATGTCACCTGCCGCTATTTTCAATGCTTTACAACATTTCTGCACCAATGCCTCACGGGTATGTCCCACCGGCATGGTGATCTGACTCAGTCTAATCATACGCTCTTACCCTCACAGGCTGCATGCTGTCCGGCTATGTATCCGCTGGTCCATGCCCATTGCAGGTTATAGCCGCCGCACATGCCGTCTACATCTAACAATTCGCCTACCACATATACGGAAGGACATTTCTTCATGGCAAAATGTTCGTCAATCTCCGTCATAGACAATCCACCGGCACATACCTGTGCCATATCAAAACCGTTGGGCTTGTCCACGGTAAGACACCATTCTTTAAACAAATTGACAAACTGTGAGAACTGCCGGTCCGCTACGGAACCAATCCGCTGCTCCTGGGAAAGCCCCGCCATTTTACTAAATAACAGGCAAATCTTTTTATTAAGAAGGCCTGCGCAGAATTTTTCCACCGTTCGGTCAGCAAGCTTCTCCTTTCTGCCGCACATATACTCTACGAAAGCTGCCTTGTCCATATGAGGCATCAAATCCAAACGTACCTGCACCATCTTCCCTTCTAAGCAGCCATAAGACGCATACCGGCTGATCTGAAACACCGGAATGCCGCTGACACCATAATCTGTCAGCTGGATTTCCCCTGCCTCAACAGCCTTTTCTTTCCCGCCTATCCACAAAGAAATACTTCCTTCGGTTCTGACCCCTGCTACACTCTTCAGATAATTTTCCTTACAACGAAGCTGCACCAGTGCCGGTACCACTTCTTCTATCCTGCAGCCGCATTTCAGGCTCCTGAGCAGCTGATAACCGCTGCCGTCAGAGCCGGTTTTCGGGGATGCCTTACTGCCGCAGGCTAAAATCACTCTGTCAAACACAAAATGCTCCGTACCGCATTGAACCTTTACAGAGCCATCCTGTTGATATGTAAGTGCACGTGCCTTTTTGTCGGTAAGCACCAGAATCCGTTCTCCCAAAGCCTCGATTTCATAACGCAGCGCATCCAACACCGTGCTGGCCTGTTCGCTGGCAGGATAATAGTAACCGTTTTTGCTCTTGTAAAGCATTTGTAAAGACGCAAAGAAGTCCAGAGTATCCTCTACCCCAAACTGTGCCAGATACCCTGAAACATCTGCAGCCGTATTGCTTCGAAAGCAGGAACTGTTCATATATTGATTGGTAAAATTGCACTTTCCATTACCGGTAACCAGAATTTTTTTGCCGATTCTGTCACCACCCTCTAAAACGGTTACGGAAGCCCCCTCGCGTGCTGCAGACACAGCCGCAATCATACCGGAAGCTCCACCACCTATAATGCCTATTTTCATAATAATCTCTCTCAAAATATTGTTAACTGGAATGGGTTTCCAGAAAGAAGTACAGCGCTTCTTCGTCTAATATCTCTTTTCCTGCAAGTATCTCCTGTAACGTCTCCTGCGGTAAATCTCCTGCACAGATTCCGGTTGCCATATAGCCCTCACTCATATCACTTGTACGGTAAACCATCACATAATCATCCACCATACGCAAAATAAATTCAGCCTCCGGCTCAGTCTGATTCTGTATCTTCGGTGTGCTCTCTACCACTACATTTTTTTCATCTACAACATGAGCCTCACTGGTATGGTCCACCGCCCCGCCGAAATACTCATCCAGATAGTAAATCTGGTCCTGATTTTTGTGAGACACATCTGATTTCACATTCCAGACCAATGCACCCCCACCGGCAAGCAGACAAGCCAAAACAGGTACATAAAGATAGGATTTAATTTTTTTCATACGGATACTAACCTCCTTTCAGAACCTTTCGGTTACGGTTAGTATCCGCAGCATATGCTTTTTTATGCAATGCTGCTTAGAAAAATTTGGTTAAATACCCTGTAATAAAGGACAATGGCAAATCCTTTAACTCTTCCTTGTCAAAAACTTTTAATGCCAATACCGCAATAAACAATAGCAGCATTCCCAATGCCATGCATACCAACAAAGTAGCCAAACCGCCCAGAGCAGTAAATATGAGGCGCTGTACCCCATATAATACCAGGCTTATCAATAAAGTAATTATGATGCATCCGCCGGTACGTATTAAAACAGACAGATAATGAATTCCTACCGCAGCACTCAGACACCATGACGCCGCTATAATAGTAATAAGCATCTGAACACATATGCATAATACATAGAGCAGTACACCTGCTCCCCAGTATTTGTACCCCACAATGGCACATATGCAGCTAATGAGCACTCCGAGTGCCACAGAGCAGAAAGCCTGTGCCTGTAAGTTTCTATATTTTAATATGTCGATAAGCACCATGCACGGCAGTCCCAAAAGTCCGATAAAGGTACTCCAGGCTGCCAGCCCCATAAAGGATACAAAGGTCTGCTGCCCCCAAATTGCCAGATAGGACTTATGCATTGCCAGCACAAATCCTGCAATGGCAGTGCTATGTATCAAAACATAGCTCAGTACTGTTTTTAAATCTCTGTAATACTGCTCCGGCTGTTTTTTTCTGTAATAGATAAACAATCGCTTTTTATAAGAAAAAAGTCCTAGATCACACACTGTCCATGCAATATATAATACCGGCAAAACTGCCCCGTAAAAATTGCCGAATAAGTAATTTTCCCCGGATATTTCCTCTAAGGATAACCACAACAATACTAAAACCGGCAAACGCTTCAAGCACTGCATAGCTGTTTCCATAAACTGTGACGTAAACAACTGCCACACAAGTCCCGCCAGACTGTCCTTAGAAACTCCTGACTGCCGTTCAAATATATGCAGCTTGTCCCTATTTAAAAATCCAGTCACCGTCAGGAATATAATAGCCGCCAAAGCGCCGGAAATCACTCCCGGAACCAGTCCCAGCAAAACATAAAAATATTCTAACAGCACACTCTGCATGAAATTGGCTGCCTTACTGCCGTAGTCACCCATAAGCAATACTGCACAAAATGTTGCAGCAATCATAAACACAGCAAAAACCAACTCCGACCACCCTGAAAAGGTCCGGTCAAGCTCTGCCTGAAGCAAACCTCTTATCACCTGCAGAGCTGCATAAAAAGGCACTGCAAGCATGAAAAGGCGCAGTAATTGATAAACATATATAAGACCGCTTGGTGCTACCAGCCATTCATTTACTGCAAGTAACGCAGCTTCTGTCAAAACGGCTCCGATAATACCGTAAACCACACCGGCTCTTTGTACTTTGACCGCATCCTTATACTGCTCTCTTTTCCTGCGAATCCGAATCATGTATTCCATGGCATCCGGAATACCACCCAGAAAAATCCCGGTAATCAGAAAAAACAGCTCTATGCTGCCGGCCACATAAATCATACCGTAGCCGCCGATTCTGGTATACAGTACAAGCATGGCAATACATAATATAATGTGCGATACTCCTATTATTCTTTTGTTTTTTAAATCCATATTAATCTTCCCTTGTAATACCTAATGCTTCCAACGCTATCTTCTGCTTGGCTTCCATGACCGCAGCCTCCTCAGGCTCCATATGGTCATAGCCGCATAAATGCAGCATGCTGTGCGCAATTAAAAATGCAAATTCCCGCTTTCTGGAATGTCCGTATTCCAAAGCCTGCTCGTAAACCTTATCTACGCTGATGACGATATCCCCCATAATCAACATACCGCTTTCCGGATCAAAATAATTTGCTTCATTCTCTTCCACCAGACTGAAGTCTCCCGGCACCTCAAAATCCAGATTCGGAAAAGACAGTACATCTGTGGGTCTGTCGATATTTCTCTGTTCTTTATTAATTTCATGGATATCCTCGTCACTTACCATTGTCACATATATATCAAACTCGTAAGGTACTTCCTCCATGTCAGCTACCTGACCAATCACTGCATCGGCAACTGCTGCCGCGTCAAAATCCACCTCAAATGGAGTTTCTTCTTCGTAATATAATGCCATATCCAAACCTCTTTCTTCTATATCAGACATTTCGCTGCGGGCTGTTCTTTCTGGAGTTCTTTGTATGACTGTCCCGATCTTTATAACGTGCCTGCCTTGACTCGTAATCGTCATATGCTTTGACAATCTTCTGTACCAGCGGATGTCTCACAACGTCCTTACTGGTAAGGGTGCAAAATGCGATATCGTCAATCCCCTTTAATACCTTCTCTGCCACGTCCAGACCGCTCTTCATGTCAGGCGCCAGGTCCTTCTGGCTGGCATCGCCGGTCACAATCACCTTAGAGCCAAAACCGATACGGGTCAAAAACATCTTCATCTGAGCCGGTGTGGTATTTTGGGCTTCATCCAGAATAATAAAGGCATTGTCCAGGGTACGGCCTCTCATGTAAGCTAACGGTGCCACCTCAATCAGTCCCTTCTCCATGTTGCGGGTAAAACTCTCCGCTCCCATAATCTGATACAATGCATCATAAAGAGGTCTTAGATAAGGGTCTACCTTGCTCTGCAAATCGCCTGGCAAAAATCCCAGCTTCTCCCCCGCCTCAATAGCCGGTCTGGTAAGAATAATACGGTTTACTTCGTTGGCCTTAAAGGCAGTAATCGCC
>JAFTXF010000055.1 GCA_017461685.1 Lachnospiraceae bacterium | reverse complement strand
TATTTTTCGTTTCCTTTTCCATAAAAACCTCCATAGAGCTTTCCTTTTATTTATGTGCTGCCATCCATTGATTTGTATAAAAGCAGCATGGAACCTCGCTTTTTCTAATAGAACAAAGCGGACAAGTCCGCTTCGAACTCCCTATATCCCTCAATCCTTGAGGGACTTGCTCCGCTCCCGGTGCCGATGTGCAGCTGCAAAGCAGCCTTCCTATGCACATCGTGCACATCTTTGCGGAGCGTTTTTTGTTACATAGGAAAGAGTACTTTCCTATGTAATAAAAGACGAGAGTTTCCTCTCGTCTTAGTATACGCATATTTTATAATAATACTCTGTAAAAACTACGGAATATCAAAGTCCTCCGTATCTCCCACCGGATAGTCATAATGCATCTGAGATTCTTCCACAGCTATGGCAAAATCTATCTTCGGCTTGGATACACGTTTTGGTATCTCCATCGTCTTTGGAATAAAGATTAACGGTTTATCCGCCGGTTTCTCCTGTACTACCACGGCCGGCTGTTCCTCAAACTCTATCACTGTCACTACGGGCTCCTCTATAGCCCCGGCTGCTCGTGCATTCACTTCAGATTCTTTTTTCAGTTTTGCCTCAGCGCCCTCTGTACCTTCTTCTTTCGGAGCCAAATGCTTTTCACCTTCGTACTCCGTTTCTGAATCTACGGCTATATCAATAGCTTTTTTGTCCGCAGACATTAAGTACTGTTGAACCGAAATACCCAATAGTAAAATCACGCCCATGTAGATGAGAAAATCATGCTGCAGATAAAAATCCAGCTTTAAAAGCTGCACTGCCAGTAAAAACAGCTCCGCCAGCATAATCCATGTAGCAGGACCCTTTTGGTCTAAAAACCAATAAACGGAAATCACTGCAATGGCAACGATAAACACAGGATGACTGCCCAGATGAAATACGAACTCCTGAACTGCCTGTATATCCGACATTTTAAGACTAAGTCCCTGATAACAGTGAAAACTTCCGGCAGTCTGTACAGACAAACCGTAAAGCTCTCTCTGCACTAACAGAAAAGCGCCGCTTGCAGCAATAAGTCCTGCCGCGCCGAAAAATACCGTAAGCTTATATGGGCACTGCCTCCTGCGGTCTCGCATATTCCTGCAAAACATCACAACCACAAAGGCCAGCACAGCCAAGATTCCTGAAATATCAAAGAAAAACAGCATCATAGCCACAAAGCCAAGCGAAAACACCTGTACGTACCGAAGAAATCCCCGGGCACTGCCATGCAGATACTTCACAAGCCACAATGCAAGTACACCGTATAACACAAAGAGCAGCATCATCGGATTACATTGCATGGAAGCAACGATACTGTCCGGTAGAAGCATGGCTCCTGCCACAAAAAACAGCGCCGCAATAACACCCAATGATTTTCGAATAGCCAGGTACCAGAGCACCAGACCGGCCAACAACAGTACAAATTGTATAAAGGCGCCTGCTTCATATATATTGCCCAGAAACATACATATCATATGCAAAAATGCCACATACAATCTGGAAACCGGATGCGGATTCATATATGCAGCGGCATCACTTGAAACAAGTGCGTGCCGGAAATATGTATAATCTATTTCTCCCGGCCAGATACTGTAAAAATAGTCCACAAAGCGAAATACCCAGCCGCCCACAATGAGCAAAGCCAATACGCTGCATTCCAAAAAAATGCCTTCATACTTGGAAAAGCGTACAACATGCTCTGAACCCTTTGTTGCACGCAGCAAAAAGGTGCAGATAGCTGCCAGCAATAGCCATACTAAAGTGGGTATCACAATATCTGCAGCATTCATCTGGGAATGACTGTCGATATACCCAAGAAAAGCAAAAGCATATCCAAAGCCTGCAGCCACCGTAAAGGCCAACCATATAAAAATTTCCGGTATGACTTGTAATCGCTTCATAGTACTCCTAAAAATTAATTAAGTATTTTCTCAATATTGTATCGAGGTCTTTCTTTTACTTCCATGTAAATCTTACCGATATACATACCCACCAGGCCGATTGCAAATAACTGCAAACCTCCTAAGAACCAGATAGACAGCATAAGGGAAGTCCAGCCCGGTACCGTATTGCCCATAAAATGTGCCACCAACGCGTATATAGCAGCTAAAACAGCCAAAGCAATAATGGCAACACCCAGTCCCAAAATCAAGCTGATAGGCTTCACACTAAACGAAGTAATACCGTTAAATGCAAGGGCAAGCATCTTCTTTAACGGATACTTACTCTCTCCGGCAACTCTCTCCTTACGGCTATAATACACGCTGGTAGTATTGTAACCAATTAACGGCATCATGCCGCGCAGAAATAAATTAGACTCTTTAAACTTGCTGAAATGCTCTAAAGCACGCTTGCTCATCAGACGAAAATCAGCATGATTGTAAACGGTTTTTACACCCATTACTTCCATGAATTTATAAAAGCCCTGTGCGGTAGCACGCTTAAAGAAGGTATCCGTGCTTCTGTCATTACGTACGCCGTACACAATATCATTACCGGCATAATAGGCATCTACCATCTGTTCAATCACAGCCACGTCGTCCTGTAAATCTGCGTCAATGGAAACGGAAATGTCACACATATCCTTGGCAACTAAAAGACCTGCTGTCAGCGCATATTGATGTCCTACATTCCCTGCAAGATTCACACCCTTGACCTGAACCGGATATTTGGCATGCTCGCTTTCAATCAATTCCCAGGTGCGGTCCTTACTGCCGTCATTTACAAACATGACAAAACTGTCTTCTGTAATCTTGCCCTTAGAAATCAGATCAGCCAACACCCCTCTTAAAGCTTCGGAACAAATTTCCAATACTTCCTCTTCTTTATAACATGGAACTACAATCGCTAATTTGTACATACATATCCTTCCCGCATAAACTATGCTCCGTATCAGTCTTTACTGCAAATGCTCTAACCGTCTGTTTACACTCAGGCCTTTTCTATTGCCTGTGCCAGGTCGGCAATAATATCCTCAACATTCTCGATGCCAACAGATAAACGAATCAAATCCGGTGCTACGCCTGCTTCCACCAACTGCTCGTCATTCATCTGTCTGTGTGTATGGCTGGCCGGATGCAATACGCAGGTTCTTGCATCTGCCACATGGGTAACGATAGCAGCCAACTGCAGCTTATCCATCATATTGGATGCTGCTTCTCTGCCACCCTTTAAGCCAAAGCTGATAACACCACAGGAACCCTTTGGCATATATTTCTGTGCAAGCTCGTAATACTTATTGGATTTTAATCCTGGATAATTTACCCAGGCAACCTTCTCGTGTGCCTCTAAAAATTCTGCAACCTTCTGTGCATTCGCACAGTGGCAAGGCATACGAAGATGTAAGGTTTCCAGACCAACATTTAATAAAAATGCATTCATAGGAGACTGGATGGAACCCAAATCTCTCATAAGCTGGGAAGTCGCTTTTGTGATATAAGCGCCCTTACCGAACTTCTCTGTATACACGATACCGTGATAAGACTCATCCGGTGTGCAAAGTCCCGGGAACTTGTCCGGATACTTGCTCCAGTCGAAATTACCGCTGTCTACAATGGCACCTCCTACACACATTGCATGACCGTCCATGTACTTGGTGGTAGAGTGTGTAACGATATCTGCACCGAATTCAAAAGGTCTGCAGTTAATCGGTGTTGCAAAGGTATTGTCAATAATTAACGGTACTTCATGTGCATGTGCAACACGTGCAAATTTCTCAATGTCCAATACAACCAGTGCAGGATTTGCAATAGTTTCAGCAACCACACACTTGGTATTTGGCCGGAAAGCTGCGTTTAATTCTTCTTCGCTGGCATCCGGGTCCACAACGGTACAGGAAATACCCATCTTCTTCATGGTGCAGGTAAGCAGGTTAAAGGTACCGCCATACACGGTAGAGCTCATCACCAAATGATCTCCTGCTTCGCAGATATTAAATACTGCATAATAGTTGGCAGCCTGACCGGAAGAGGTAAGCATCGCTGCCACACCGCCTTCTAACTCACAAATCTTTTGTGCTACTGCGTCATTGGTAGGATTCTGTAAACGGGTATAAAAATATCCGCTGTCCTCTAAGTCAAACAGACGTCCCATCTGCTCGGAGGTATCATATTTAAAGGTTGTACTCTGGTAAATCGGCAGCACTCTCGGCTCGCCCTTCGTCGGCTTCCAGCCTGACTGTATACAAATCGTCTCTCTCTTCATCTTTACTTTCCTCTTTATGCAGGTCCGATTACAACGGCATCCGCATCATTTCCGTCACATCTTAAATATTATTCATCCCAGTTATGGTAAACTGCTTCTACGTCGTCATCATCATCCAGTAAGTCCAAGGTCTTCTGAAGATTCTTTACAGCAGTTTCATCGGTCAAAGCTACATAATTCTGAGGAATCATGGTAACCTCTGCACTAACCATAGGAATGCCTGCTTCCTCTAAGGACTTCTTTACATCATCAAAAGCCTCAGGGTCTGTTAAAATCTCAAAGCTGTCCTCTTCTTCATTGAAATCTTCTGCGCCTGCGTCCAGAGCTACCATCATCAGCTCATCTGCGTCCATGTCGCATTCTTCCTTATCAATGATAATCTGACCTCTTTCATCAAACATAAAGGATACACAGCCCGGTGTACCGATGCTGCCCTGCCCCTTTGTAAATGCACTTCTTACATTACCTGCGGTACGGTTCTTGTTGTCTGTTAAGGTTCTTACGATAATAGCAATACCGTTTGGACCGTATCCTTCGTATGTAATGTATTCATAGTTTACATTACCCAGTTCACCGCTTGCTCTCTTGATACCGCGTTCAATGGTATCGTTCGGCATGTTGTTGGATTTCGCCTTTTCAATAACCTTGGCAAGCTTAAAATTGTTGGCCGGGTCCGGGCCGCCCTCTTTTACGGCTACGGCGATTTCTCTACCGATAATAGTGAAAATTTTGCCCTTTGCAGCGTCATTTTTCTCTTTTTTGTGCTTAATATTGGCAAATTTAGAATGTCCTGACATAATTATTACTCCTCTTCTGATTCAGTTTCTTGTGCTGGCTTCTCTGCCAGCTTTGTCACGAGTACGCTTTGTACCCGCATATTTTCTATTGATAAAACTTTGAAATTATATCCTTTGTAATCATAATCAAAGTCTTCATCCGGTTCCGGTATATGCTCCATCACACCAATGATAAAGCCATTTAACGTCTCAAACTCCGTATCGTCAAAGATAATATCCAGTTGCTCTTCAATGTCCCGAAGCGGCGTCATCCCCTCCATAACATAAGAATCCCTGCTGGTCTCCTCGATAAAGTCCTCGTCCTCGTCATACTCATCCTGGATTTTACCTACGATTTCCTCCAGAATATCTTCCATGGTCACCAGACCTGCTGTCTGACCGTACTCATCTACTACAATAGCCATCTGCAGCTTTTTGGACTGCAGTGTCTCAAATAAATCGTCAATATAACGGGTAAGGGGTATATACTCTGCCTTTCGCAAAAGCCCGTCCACCTGTCCCACAGACACATCCTTCGAATTGCCGGCATTATAAAAGCGCATAGCATCCTTTAAATATAAAATGCCCACAATATGGTCAATATTTTCTTCGTATACGGGATAACGGCTGTTTTTACCCTCCAGCATAAATTGAAGAGCTTCCTCCAATGTCATCTCCACATCTATGGCAACGATATTACTGCGGTTGGTCATAATATCCTGCGCTTCCTTATCTCCGTATTCAAAGATTTTGTGAATCATCTGGGCTTCATTATCCTCAATAACACCCTGCTCATTGCCTTCATGAACCATGTCCATGATTTCCTGCTCCAACACGGTAAGGGCTTCCTCTCCACGGCTGCCAAACAACATCAGTACGCCTTTTACCGTCCAGTTCGGCAGTGCCATCAGCGGAGTAAAAAGCTTATCCAGTATCCGTATAACGCCCACACAACGGTAAGCCCACTTTTCAGGCTTACGCACTGCAAGTCTGCGTGGAAGCATGATGCCGAAGCTTGTCACAAGATAAATAAATACCAACCCGACTATAATCGCAGACACTATATGTAACACACTAATCTCAGTTCCGCCACTTTGAAATACAGTTCCTTTCAGCCACTCCGAGTTCAAAAGTTCAGCCGGCAGGCCGCTCTCTATAAAAAGCACGCACTTTCGTATATACGGAACAAATAAAACCGCTCCCATAACGGCATGCATCAGAGTTGCAACTGTAGAAGTCAGCTGGTCCACTCTGTCCCGTGCATCCGCATAGTGATTAATCAGGGCAGCCTTTTTGTCATGCTCCTCATCCTGCCTGCGTTCCATCTCTCTTTCATCCACCACACTAAGTGCAGCCTGAAACCCATATATCAAAATATCTACAAATAATAATATTAAAAACAATATAATATACGCCGGCCCGGCATAATCTGGCATAATCGTTCTCCTTTGGTTTTATCACTTACAGTACCTGTCACCGTCAGTTTCTTCCGGATGCATGGCAACGCTCAAAAAGGCCCATGGGACCTTTTAAAGCGAACATACAATTTTAATATAGCATTTTTATATCTATTCGTCAACTGAATGACTGTTTACCAGCGATAAACTTATTTCTAAGGCGGAATTTACCTGCCCCATAATATCATCTCCCAGATGACAAACCTTATCCTTCAATCGCTTTTTGTCTATCGTTCTCAGTTGCTCCAACAAAATCACAGAATCCTTTTCCATGTCATACATATTGGAGGATATGGTTATATGCGTAGGCAGCTTGGCTTTTTCCAGCTTGCTGGTAATTGCTGCACATATTACGGTTGGGCTGTGTCTGTTGCCAACGTCATTTTGTATAATTAAAACCGGTCTGATGCCGCCCTGTTCACTTCCGACTACAGGTCTTAAATCTGCATAATAAACGTCTCCACGTTTCATTTTTACGCCTTCCTTTCTATGTAAAGGTTCTTCTTTCATAGCTTAGTATGGCTCAAAATTTCTGCAGTATTCACTTTTTAAGTTCTAAAGTTTTTTATGTCCAAATCCTTGTATGAACTATTACAGGATACGCTTTAGAAAGTCTCCGTATCCACAGTCTCTCCGTCATAAAGATATACACGTGGGATACGTCTTCCCAAATCGCAGGCAAGCTCATAGTGAAATCTTCCGCTGATGTCACCGAGGGCCTCCATGGTAATCTCTTCCATCCCGTCTTTTCCAATTAACGTAACCCTGTCCTGCTCCCGGGCCTCCGGAATGGATGTCACATCCACCATAAGCTGGTCCATGCACACTCTCCCCAGGATAGGAGCTTTCTGTCCACTGATCAGTACATATCCCCTTCCGGACAGGCTGCGGGGATAACCGTCGCCATATCCAACCGGAACGGTGGCAATCCGCATGGTCCGCTCTGCCACGAAGGTACCGCCATAGCTTACCGGTGTGCCTGCTGAAATCTCCTTTATATATACTATGCGGCTATACAAAGACAGTGCAGGTCTTAATTCTATCCTGTCACGCCTCATCTCATCAGAAGGCCACAGACCATAAGTGGCAATGCCTGCTCTTACCATATTCAGATAACTCTGAGGCAAAGCCAGAATTCCTGCACTGTTGGCACAGTGCTTGCAAGGTATCTGAATGTCAAAATGTGCTTCCGCCTTCGAAACAAATGACTGAAATCTCTCAAACTGAAGTAATGCTGCACTCAGGTCAGCCTCATCTGCTCTGGCAAAATGCGTAAAAATACCATGCAGCTCCAAGCACTCCTGTGCCAGCACTTTTCCTATAAATGTAAGTCCTCTATCATCCGGTGTAATACCGATACGGCTCATGCCGGTATCCACTTTTACATGCACCCTCAAAGTCTTCCCGGCCTTCCCCGCTGCCTGGAAAGGGCCTCGAGAGAATCTTCCCTGAATACTGTAGGAATCAGATCATAAGAAACAATAAGCTCATAATCCTCCGGAAAGGTATAACCCAAAATCAGAATCGGCTTTAAAATGCCCTGTTTTCTCAGCTCTATCGCTTCTTCCACGGTTGCAACCGCATATCCGAAAATTCGATTATCACCTTCAAAAAGGCGTGCAACCTGTACTGCACCGTGACCGTAGCCGTTGGCCTTAATCACCACCATCAGTTTACAATCCGGCTGTAACAGCCCGCACATGCTGTCCACATTATATTCGATATGATTTAAATTAATTTCCGCAAAAACTCTGTTATATTTTCTCATAAATTTAAAATAATGCAGTAAGCTCTGCATTCACTCCCTACATAATAGGATTCCATCTTTTCCAGACAATAAACAATGCGCCAAGAGCAAAGACTCTTTCCAGACAATGAACAACGCGCCAAAAGCAAAGGCTCCTGGCGCAAAATTACCGACTATTGCTCCTTGGTCAGTTTGTAGGATAACTTCATCAGGCTCTCGGATAAATGTACATTTTCCACCTGAATATCCTTCGGCACATTTAAATCCACATGTGCAAAATTCCAAATTGCTTTTATATTATTCTTTACTAATCTGTTAGCAACCTCTACTGCGCCGGTCTTCGGAATCGTAAGCACTGCAATGTCAATATCATTTTCTTTAATAAAAGACTCCATATTATCCATAGGCTGAATAACCATGTCACGAATCTGCTTGCCATGGAGTGCCGGATTGGCATCGAAAATGCCTTTAAAAATAAAACCGCGCTTTTCAAAGTTCATGTAATTGGCAATGGCCTGTCCCAGATTGCCGGCACCGATAATAATCAGATGATGCTTCTCTGTCAGACCCAGAATCTTACTGATCTCGCCATATAAATATTCCACATTGTAGCCGTAGCCCTGCTGGCCGAAACCACCGAAATTGTTAAAATCCTGCCTGATTTGAGAGGCCGTTACCTTCATAAGACTGCTAAGCTCCTGAGAGGAAATCCGCTCAACGCCTTTGTCCTTTAAATCTCCCAAGTATCTGAAATATCTAGGAAGTCTTGCAATAACAGCCTGTGATATTTGTTTTTCCATTTGTTTCTTATCTCTCTTCCCAAAATAACTAATTTGACCATATTTTATCAAATTATAAAGCATTATTCAATACCAAAGTGAAAATTTTGCCAGCCTATGAAGTTAAAATTTCCTGTTCCTGCAAAGATATTTTTTTGCAAGTATAGCCTAAATACGGCAAAATCATTGCACGGCTGTACATATTATTTGACACGCCGGAGGATTTCAGATAAAATGGAATAGATATGTAATTTGGAGGTATGCACATGGTTTTATCTTGTCAGGACATCGGCAAAAGCTTCGGTGATGTGCCGATTTTGTCCCACATTTCCTTTCATATAGATGATTACGAAAAAGCTGCCATAGTAGGCATTAACGGCGCAGGCAAAACCACCCTTTTAAAAATCATCGTCGGAGAATATCAGGCAGACGAAGGAATTGTCACCTTTGGAAAAGACACTTCCTGGGGTTATCTTGCCCAGCATGGCGCATTGAATACTGACTATTCTATTTATGATGAGTTATTAAGTGTCAAGCAGGATTTGATTGACTTAGAGCAGAAAATCCGCACTGCGGAGGCCCTTATGAAGTCTGCAGAGGGTGCTTCCTTGGAAGAACTCATGGAGCGCTATTCCAGACTCACCCACCAGTTTGAGGTACAGGGCGGCTATCTCTACCGCAGCGAGCTTGTGGGCGTGTTAAAGGGATTAGGCTTTGACCAGGAAGATTTCTCCAAGCCGGTCAATACGCTCTCCGGCGGTCAAAAAACCCGCGTAGCTTTGGGTAAGCTCTTGCTGCAGAAGCCGGATTTTATTATTTTGGACGAGCCTACCAACCATTTGGATTTAAATTCCATTGCATGGCTTGAAAATTATTTACTAAATTACAAGGGTGCTGTGTTGATTGTATCCCACGACCGCTACTTTCTGGACCGCGTCGTAGGCAAGGTTATCGAAATCGACCAGACCAGGTCTAATGTTTTTTCCGGCAATTACACGCAGTACGCCCAGAAAAAAGAACAGCTGCGCATTGCTTATATGAATGCGTATTTAAATCAGCAGCGGGAAATCAAACACCAGCAGGAGGTTATCGAAAAGCTCCGTTCCTTTAACCGCGAAAAGTCCATTAAACGTGCCGAAAGCCGTGAAAAACTGCTGAATAAGATAGAGGTTATAGATAAGCCGACGGAAGTACATACGGATATGAAGCTGATCTTAGAGCCTGCCGTCACCAGCGGCAATGATGTACTGCAAATCGAAAATATGTCCAAATCCTTCGGATCCCTGCATTTATTCAGCGGACTGAATTTGGATATCAAACGAGGGGAACACGTAGCTATCATCGGGGACAACGGCACCGGCAAAACCACCCTGCTACGGATTTTAAACGGTCTGGAGCAGGCAGATACCGGTACCTTTAAACTGGGTACCAATGTAGAAATCGGCTACTACGACCAGGTGCAGCAGCTTTTACATCCTGAGAAAACTCTTTTCGAGGAAATTTCAGACACCTATCCGGATATGTCCAATACCAAAATCCGCAATACGCTGGCCGCCTTCCTTTTTACAGGCGACGAAGTCTTCAAACAAATTAAGGATTTAAGCGGCGGTGAAAAGGGTCGTCTGTCGCTGGCAAAGCTGATGCTTAGTAATGCCAATTTTATTATCCTGGATGAGCCTACCAACCACTTGGACATTGCCAGCAAGGAGATTTTGGAGGACGCCCTGAATCATTATGCAGGCACGCTGCTCTATGTCTCTCATGACCGATATTTTATTAACCGCACCGCCTCCCGTATCCTGGAGCTTTGCGGCAAGGAATTTTTCAATTATATAGGCAATTATGATTACTATCTGGAAAAGAAAATTACACCTGTGGAGGATACTGTACAGGCCTCCAATGCGCCTACCGAGAGTAAATTAGACTGGAAAAGCCAAAAAGAAGAATTGGCCAAACAGAGAAAACGGGAAAATGACCTGAAAAAGTGTGAAGACATGATTGCGGATTTAGAAGCAAAAATCTCCGACATCGATACCAAAATGGCCCTGCCGGAGGTTGCCTGCAATTCTGCAGAGTTAAATAAACTGGCCCGAGAACAGGCTGATCTGCAGGATAAGCTGGATGCCCAGATGGAATTATGGGAAACATTAGCTTGATAAAATACCCGCTGTTCCATTTCCTGGACAGCGGGTATTTTCCTATTACTCAGAAACGACCTCTTCCTATGATTTTTTCTCACTGTAAATCCGGTCAAGTCCGTTATTTTTGATATTTTCATATGCATTAATCATGTGCTGGCTGGCCACCTGCTCTGCCAAATCCGGATTATTGGACCGAATCGCCTCTAACAGCCTCTCATGTTCCAGATTCGAAGCTTCTCCTCTGCGCTTATTTGACAATGTCATACGTCTGATACGAATCACAAACTGATGCAAGTCCTTCAGCTGATGCTCTAATAGCTTGCTGTGACAGGCCCGGTACAACACATCATGAAACTGATTGTCCAATTCTGCCAGCTGCTCATGATGCTCCTTCCCGGCATGAAATTTGGACAAATAAATAATCTCTTCCATTTCCTCTAACTGCTCACCGGTAATATTCTCACAGGCCCATCTGGCAGCAAGACCCTCTAACCGCGCACGGATGGCATAAATATCATGTACATCCTCTACGGTAATACCGGTAACATAGGCCCCCTTATTAGGGATAATCTGTATCAGGCCCTCCAGCTCCAGCTGGCGGAAAGCCTCACGCACAGGCGTACGGCTTACCCCCAATTCCTCACCGATAGCCACCTCTCTTAATTCTTCTTTGTCCTTGTACTTACCACTTAAAATATCATCCCGAATCTGATGAAAAACACGTCCTCTGAGAGAATACTTGTCTGCTGTTTCTTTTGTCATGTCACGACTGCTCACTTTACTCCTCCATAGAAGCCACTGCTTCCCTGCCCTGTGCCTCTTCCCTATAATGACTGCCTCAAATGCATTTCACTATAATGTATTATTGTATACACTCCATACAATCTTGTCAATTGTATTTTTCACAAATCGCAGGAAATTCCCTTCAAATAACGCAACCCACTCATCCACTATATCTGTGAAACGCAGGAGGCTGCAGTCCGGAATAAAATATGTTACGGCACAGGGACCTTGAAAAGCGTCAGTCCTTAGTTGCCATGCATCCGAAGAAGCTGCCGGTGGCAGGTTCGTAGGTGAAGCAAGGCGCCGACGCCGCAGTCTGAGCTTAGTACTGCTACGTTTTTCATGGAGCGAGAGCGCACCCTGAGACGTAACATATTTTATTCCGGACTGCAGCCTCCTGCGTTTCACACGCAATATCCATTTCAAATTATCAGGAACCTTTTTATCCTTTTAAACATATTTTATAGCATAACAATTAATTTGGAGGTTCTTATGAGCGATTTATCAAGTAACTGCGGATGCGCAAGAAACAATAATTCCTGTGGCTGCGGATGTGGCAACTCTTTATTTGGAGGCAACAACAATAGCTGTATCTGGATTATTTTATTACTTTTCTTCTGCAACGGCAATAATGGCTGCAACGATGGCTGTGGTAATTCTCTGTTTGGCGGCAACAATAACGGCTGCTGCGAATGGATTATCTGGATTATCCTGCTTTCCTGCTTCTGCGGCAATAACAATGGCTGTGGCTGCAACAATGGCTGTGGCTGCAATAACGGCTGCTGCTAATGAATGATGAAGGGTGGGCGGTGTAACAGCCGCCCTTCCTTGAGCATGCCTTCAGAACTTTTGGAATACTTAAGATTTTTTTTCATATAGTAAACCAAAGGAGGTGTAACATGGAAGATATTGACAAGCTGCAGAAAACTTTTGAAAATCTCGACAGACTGATTGACGCATTAATTCCATTTGTTTCCTCCGAAATGCAAAACAAACTGCGCCATGTTCATCACACGTTAGAACCCTTAAAGCACTTAAAGGATATGTTCAAAACTATGGAAATGATGCGGGCTATGCAGGCAGCCATGAATGCAAACGCTGACGGTACTCCCGACCTTTCCATGCTCTCCGGATTTTTAAATCCGGAGCAAATGCAGATGTTTGAAATGTTTCAAACCATGCAGGACATAAATTTGTAGTATTATAACAAGGAGGCAGGTACATGAACAAACCAATCTGGATGTCGGATCCTACCCTTTCACATATTCCCCAGGAAAAACTGGATTTTCTGTCACAAATGTTTGAGAAAGTAAAAGACAAAAACAAAAACGAACTGATGCCCTTCCTAATGGCTATGTCCGGCAAAGCCAAACAAAGTTTAAAATTTACCGCAGAAGAAATGCAGCTTATTATTGCAGCCATTAAACGCTCTTCCAGCTCAGAAGAACAAAAACAAATCGACAAAGTTTTAAATATGGCAACCAAGAAGCAATAAAAGTGTGGATGCGAAAATCAAACATAGAAAAGGCAGCGGGAATGAAATATCTTTTCTTCCAAAAATTCAACCAAGTCAGCTCCTAAAACCGCGAAGCCGTTACTTCACGGTTTCTTAACGGAGCATTTGGCTGGATTTTTTTCAGAAAAATATTTCATTCCCGCTGCTTTTTCTATGTTTGATTTTCGCTCTTCTCTTAACCCCAAAAGTCAAAAAATTGGTGAGTTGTTTGCAACAAGTCGTCACCGTTTAGTAGTCACTGTTGCTCTTCTGGCCTGCCAGTATGGCGATAGTTGCGCTGGCTCCGATGCGGTTGGCACCTGCTTCTACCATAGCTATGGCACCTGCGCTGTCGCGTACACCGCCGCTGGCTTTTACGCCGATGTCAGGTCCTACGGTCTTGCGCATAAGCGCGATGTCTTCTGCAGTTGCTCCGCCGGTGGAAAAGCCGGTGGAGGTTTTTACGAAGTCTGCACCTGCTGCTACACTAAGTTCGCAGGCTTTTACGATTTCTTCTTTGCTAAGCAGGCATGTTTCTAAGATAACCTTTAACAGTGCACCGCCGCAGGCTGTTTTTACTGCCTTGATATCTTCTAATACTACATCGTATTTGCCGTCCTTTAAGGCTGCAACATTTAATACCATATCGATTTCCTGGGCACCGTCTGCTACGGCACATTCTGTTTCCAGCGCCTTGGCTTTGGTACTCATCTGTCCGAGTGGGAAACCTACTACGGTACAAACCTTGACATCTGTTCCTTTTAGCTGCTCTGCCACAAAGGCTGTATAATAGGTATTGACGCAAACGCTCATAAAGCCATATTCTTTGGCTTCCTCACAAATCTTTAAAACAGCAGCTTCCGTTGCATCCGCTTTTAAGATGGTATGATCAAATAATTTCGGTGATAACATTTTTTAGTCCTTCTCTTTCTTCCTTGCTGATAAATGCTGCATCTGCGGCATTTAGATATAGCTGTCTTTCTTCTTCAACTGTAAGACCCAGATTGTCTCTCAGAAACTGTATTTCCCGTGCAATCGTTGTCTGGGAAACGGTACGGTTATCGGTATTGACTGTGACCGGTATCCCCCGGTAGAGGAATTCCTTAATCGGGTGCATCTGAATTTTCTTTACGGCCTTCGTTTGCACATTACTGATAGGACAGCATTCCAATGTAATGTGCTGTTCAGCCAAATCATTGACCAGGCTAGCATCTTCTGACGAACGGACACCATGTCCCAAACGTCTGGTACCAAAAGCAAGGGCTGCACGAACACTTTCCGGCCCGTCAGCCTCGCCCGCATGCACCGTATACGGAACCCATAACTGCCTCGCATATGCAAATAATTGTTCAAAATCCTTTGTCTTATAGACTGCCTCTGCTCCTGCCAAGTCACAGGCACATACCCCTTTTCCGAGGTATTTGGCAGTAAGTGCTACTGTTTGGCGGTTTGCCTCCATATTATCTGTGCCACGCATACAACAAAGTATCAGCTGCACTTTTATCTGTCGTCTTCCCACTACATGCAGCCCATCACATTCTGAGTTTTTCTGTGTGAGGCTCGCTGCCGCCATTCCCTCATTGCTTCGTGAAACCTTCGTCGCTTCTTCCACCCCGGCAATAGCAGCCCGAACAACTTCCTCCTGCGTCAAGCCCTTTTGAAGATGCAGCTGCGGTGCAAAACGTATCTCTGCATAAAGCATATCTTCGGAGATTAATTCTGCAATCAAATCCATCATGGATTCCTTGATCCCCTCTGCCGTTTGCAGCACACTTAACGGAAGCTCAAACTTCTCAAGATATTCGTTTAAGCTCTCACAGTCTGCCGGACAAACCAGCATCTTATGCAGTTCTTCCTTTGACGACGCGGGTAAAACGATCCCCTGCTTTGCTGCCTGCTCCCACACAGTATCTACCGGAAGTGAGCCGTCAAAATGTAAGTGTAAATCAATCATACAAACCTCTCATGATAACATTTTGAAATACGCAGGCTTCTGAAACATACACTCCCTATTCCAGATTTTTCGGTCCGAAGCCGTACGGCAAAATCTCCTTCAGTGTAAATTCCCTATAAGCATCCGGGGCCGTACCGATAATGATCCGGAAAGTTTCGTAATCACAAAATTCCATCATGACCTGTCTGCACACGCCGCAAGGGGCTGTAAAAACCAATTCACCGCCCTCCGGTCCTGCCACAATAGCGATAGCTTCAAATTCCAGTTCTCCCTCACTCACTGCATTAAAGAATGCGGTTCTCTCTGCGCAGTTTGACGGCGTGTATCCGGCATTTTCAATATTGCAGCCCCGGTAAATCCGACCGGACTTACCCAAAAGTGCTGCTCCCACCTTAAAGTGAGAATATGGTGTATATGCATGTTCTCTGGCTGACATTGCCTCTTTGATTAACTTCTCTTCCATAAAAACTACCCCTATTTTGATTTCGTATACGGTTTACCGCTTGCCGCAGGAACATGTGATTTACCTACAAACAATACCAAAGCAACAATGGTCACAATGTACGGAATCATGGAAATCAGGTTCGGAGAAATCGCAATATTCGGATTGGTACTTGCCAAAGTCTTGATACCATTGCAAAGACCGAACAATAAACAGCCCTTCATAGCCCCCTGCGGAGTAAATTTACCGAAAATAACAGCTGCAATAGCGATAAAGCCCTGACCTACAATCAGAGCAGGTCTAAACTGATTTACCGTGGCAAGTGTAATATAAGCTCCGCCCAGTCCTGCCAAAAAGCCGGATGTAATAACACAAATATAACGGATACGGAATACATTGATACCCAGAGTATCACAAGCCTTCGGATGCTCTCCCACTGCACGCAGTCTCATACCGAATTTGGTCTTGTAAAAAATAAACCAGACTACGGCAACTAATATAAAACAAAGATATGCTGCTGCATAGGTACTGAATACATTATAACCGAAGCTGCCAACTTCAAAGACACCGTCAAAAAGCTTTGGAATCTTGGCTGTAGTATCGATTGGCGGTGTGTCAGAGGAATTATCAAACATGGCACGGCAGATAAAAATTGCAAGACCCGGTGCCAGGAAATTAATGGCTGTACCGGAAATTGTCTGGTCTGCTCCACAGGAAATACATGCATATGCATGGATCAGCGCCACCAGAGCACCGAAAATACCTGCCGCCAGAAATGCAAGCCAGCCATTGCCTGTATAGAGTGCTATAACAGAACCTGAAAAGGCACCTACTGTCATCATGCCTTCGATACCGATATTTACTACACCGCTGCGCTCTGAAAAGCAGGAGCCCAATGCAGCAAACAATAACGGAGGTGTAGCAGTTAGTGTAGCATTAATAATTAAACCCAAATTAGAAATAAATGCATCCATTTTTATTTACCTCCTTTTTTCTTGTTTAATAAGTATCTGAAGATGTGTGAAATCGCAATGAATAATACAATCACACCCATGATAATATCGATTACTTCACTTGGCGCATTGATCAGTGTAAGCTTGGTACCGCCGTATTTCATCATACCGTAGAAAATACCGGAGAAAATACAGCCGATTGGATTAGAGGATGCAATCAGGGCTACGGAAATACCTTCAAAGCCAAAGCCCTCCTGGCCGGAAAACTGACTGATACGGGACCCCATACCGCACAGTTGTACCATACCGCCGAGACCTGCCATGGCACCGGAAATCGCCATCGCTTTCATCACTGCTGCATTAGAATTGATACCGCCGTACTCTGCCGCATTTTTGTTAAAACCTACGGCACGAAGCTGGAAGCCTAATGTAGTCTTGGAAATAATAAACCAGATAACAATAGCAGCCACTACTGCAATCACAATACCCCAGTTGGTATTTTTACAGTCTGTAAGCTTTGTAATAAAATCCGGGCAAATAATAGAAGCACTGTCTACAATATCCTTGGTTGCTTCCGCATTGCCTTCGTTGTGTAAAAATTCTGTATTTACCAGATAATTGCTCAGATAGTAAGCAATCCAGTTAAACATAATATAAGAAAGCACTTCATTAATGCCCTTCTTTACTTTTAAAACAGCCACGATGGTGCCCCACAAAGCACCGGCAACCATTGCTGCCAATGCACAGGCAAACACATGCAGTACCGGAGGCAGGTCTAAGCATACACCTACGATACAGGCCGCCATGGAGCCTACTACAAACTGTCCCTCAGCACCGATATTAAATACACCGGTCTTAAAAGAAAATGCTACAGACAAACCGGTCAGGATAAGCGGAGATGCATAAACGATTGACCATGCAATATATTTCGGTTTGCCGAAAATACCGTCAGCAAGCTTGCCGTAAGCCTCTAACGGATTAATACCAATCACTGCCAACAGCACAGCACCTACCACAAAGCCTGTGATAATCGCAATCAAAGTGTACAGTACGCTGCTGTCCTTGATTGTTTGAAGAATCGTTTTCTTATTATTCATGGTGTGCACCTCCTGCCATCATGAAGCCAAGTTCTTCTTCGTTGGCATCCTTACCAAGTACAGAACCGGTGATCTGACCTTCGAAAATAACCTCGATACGGTCGGACAAACTCATGACTTCATCTAATTCAAAGGAAACAAGCAATACCGCTTTGCCTTTATTTCGCTGCTCTACTAAATATTTGTGTACGAATTCGATAGCACCAACGTCCAGACCGCGGGTAGGATTTACCGCGATCAGTAAGTCACTGTTATTGGTTACTTCTCTGGCAATGATAACCTTCTGCTGGTTACCGCCGGATAAAGTACCTGCAGCTCTTTCTGCAGAGCCTCTCGGGCGGATATCAAATTTCTCAATTAACTCCAGGGCATGTTCCTTCATGGCATTTTTGTCCAGAATACCCTTCTTGGAGAATGGTGCCTTTTCAAAATTCTGAAGTACCAGATTTTCTGCAATAGAGAAATCCAATACCAGACCATGCTTCTGTCTATCTGCAGGAATGGATGTAATACCCAGGTCAAAGGCTCTTCTCGGAGTTACGTTATAAGCATCCTGTCCGTTAATCGTCACACTGCCTCCCGTTGCCTTACGAAGTCCTGTTAAAATCTCAACCAACTCCGTCTGACCGTTACCGTCAACACCGGCAATACCTACGATTTCACCGGCACGCACCTGAATGTTAAAACCGTTTAAAATCTCCACATCTCGATAATCTTTACCGTGCAGATCTTTTACGTCTAAAACGACTGCCCCCGGCTCCATCTCTTTCTTCTCTACACGGAAAGTCACATCACGGCCTACCATTTTGGCAGCCAGTTCATTTTCGTCCACATCCTTTACATCTACGGTACCGATATATTTACCTGCGCGGATAATCGTACATTTGTCTGCACAGGAGGTGATTTCCTTTAACTTATGGGTAATCAGAATAACAGACTTGCCATCCTTTGTCAGATTACCGATAATTTCGATTAATTCTCCGATTTCCTGAGGTGTCAGTGATGCGGTAGGCTCGTCCAGAATCAGAATGTCTGCACCGCGATACAGCACCTTCAAAATCTCTACTCTCTGCTGCATACCTACAGAAATATCCTCAATCTTGGCATCCGGGTCAATCTGCATATTGTATCTTTCAGAAATCTCCATTACCTTTTTCCGGGCAGTCTTTAAATCCACCGTCAGGCCCTTTACAGGCTCCATACCCAAAATAATATTCTCGGTAACGGTAAAAGGCTGTACCAGCATGAAATGCTGATGTACCATACCGATACCAAGACTGATCGCCGTATTCGGCCCGTCCATCACTACCTTCTGCCCGTCAATGTAAATTTCTCCCTCTGTCGGCTTGTACAAACCATAGAGTACATTCATCAGGGTACTTTTTCCTGCGCCGTTTTCGCCCAGAATGGCATGTACTTCACCCTTCTTCACGGCCAGGTTGATATGGTCATTTGCTACGAAATCACCGAATTTTTTGACAATATTTTTCATTTCCACTGCATATGCAGTACTGTTTGTTACTGTCGGTTCCACCTGATTTCCTCCTTCATAAATGATTGATTGTGTGACAATTGCAGGGCACATACCCTGCTGCAATTATCCTCTATTTATAATTATCGGATTGTGAAAATTTCATGTAACAAAACAATCCGTAACCACCTTTGATACTCGTCCTTAAATGATAACAATATCCTTAAATCCCGCCTGCAAAGCCACAAGACGCAGCTGCTGCATATAGGAGGCATCAGGACTTTCGTAAATTTGATACTGCTCACGAACCCCAAAGGGACGGAACGCTATCAATTTATATCGAAGCCTGCCGATGTCCGTAAAAGGACGCAGAAACTCGGCAATGCTTACAATCACTTCTGCAGGGTCAAATAATTCCCTGACTACTACTGTACGGATTTCGTATAATTTATCTTCTCCGGCCAAAAAAGCGGCATTTTGCAGCACCGTTTCGTTGGTACTTCCGGTCACCCGGACATGGTCCTCCTCCCGGAATGCTTTTATATCAAGCATAACGCCGTCTGTAACTGCTAATAAGTCCGGATACAAGCTGAAATCCACCATGCCGTTACTGTCAATCAGGGTATGCAGTCCTAACTCCTTACACTTGGCAAAAAGCTCTGTCAAAAACTCCGGATACAACATACACTCACCGCCGGAAACGGTAACACCTCTGATAAAAGGCATCTGTTTCTGAATTTCTGCAAGCACCTCATCAGCATTCATCCACTGAATACGCGGGCTTGCATCATGCTTACAGGTATGAATACAAGTATCACAAGCCACACACTTTGCAGGATCGAATACCACTCTGCTTTTCTTTGCTCCCATGGTATCTGTCGGCTCCTGTACTATGCTTAAGGCACCGGCCGGACATTTGCCCACGCAGGCACCGCAATGGATACAAAGCGCTCTGGTCTCCGGGTTATGACAATACTTACAGTCAAGATTGCAGCCCTGCAAAAAAACTGCCGTCCGGTTACCTGGTCCGTCTACCGCACTGAAAGGAATGATACGGTTTACCGGTACTTTAATATTTTCTTTTTTCATTCTAGTACCTTTTCTATCCATTATCGTACTTTTCGCTCTAAAATATGTCCGTTCTTGGCAGCTCCGGTACCTAAATGTGTGGTATTCTGCAATACTCTTTGTCCTGCTTTAAATTTCTCAAGCTCAGACTTCTTTACCAGATAACCGGTTACGCGGATAACATCGCTGTTCTTGTCATGGAAGGACAAATAACGCAAATCCATCCTAAACGCTCCCTTAATAATATCCAGAATATACTCCGGATTCTTGCTTGCGGTCACTTCCACAGGGAAAATATCACCGGTACCTGACGGGAAATATTTGTGGAATAAACTGCAGTGCTTCAGGTGATCAATCAGTTCCTCCGGCTCTTCCCCAATTGGAATACGTGTGCCCGGTGTAATGCCTACATCCTGTGCAATACCTACCTGGGCGTGCAGTAAATAATGTCCGCCGGTAGCTTCACAATACGGAGCGTCGTGGTTGTCATTAAAGGCACGAATCTGCTCCATAATCTCTACGCCCAGTGCGTCTGCTTCCGTATCCTGTCCGTATCGACCGTTCTTGCCTTCCTTCTCCATCAGGATATTTACGGCTTCTGCCAGACCCACCAGTCCGTACATGGCTGTAAACTTCTCTCTGTGGATAAAGCCTTCCTTAGCCAGAAAATGATTTTCAAAAAAGCCGCTGTCCTCTACTATAAAACGAACTCTGGCATCCATGTAGCGGGCCTGAATGTCCATCACATACGGAAGTACTCTGTCCTTGAAATCCTTGATATTCTCTGCTCTCTTGGCAATATTGCCGAGAATCAGTCTGCAAAGGGTGTAGGAACCGCCGCCGTAACGCAATCCGTTATAGCAGCTGGCAATTACATAATCCTCTGTCAGCTCGCCTGCAAACATCTTGTGATTTGCAAAGCTTGGTTTGGCAGATTTTAATGCTGTCTGAATCGCACGAATTGCATAAGCGTCCGGTGTCACATCTGCATCATATTTAAAGGTAATATTAGGAACCGCCTGCTCTAATTCTTCCTCGCACTCCAGAATAATACGACCTGCTTTGGTCTCCTCCGGTCCTAAATTGGCATGGGAAAAAGAATCCAGTACCGTCCTGTCTACATGCACCAAAAACATCTTGATAAACTTCTTGGCTGTAGCTTCATCAACCTCATCGATAAACGGTTCTAAAAGCTTGTCCAAAGCACCTACATAAACCGGATAATTGGTAATACTCGGTACATGTTTATACATGATGAGCAAATGATTTAAAGCCTCAAAGAAATCCTTTGGCGCTTCCAGCTGCAAAAACTTGCTGCCTTCTTTCATGAATTTCTCATAATCCGGTACAATATAGCGAGGTCTCATTGGCGCGTGGCCTTCAAACAGGTCGCATATGCACTGCTTGCCTTCTACCGGCGCAAGCAAATCCTCCAAGCCCTCCGGCAAATCCAGAACCTCCAGCAAAGAATCTGCCTGACCGGCAAGATTTGTCAACTTCTGCTCATGGGTCAGTGTCGGACTTGTAATAATATTTAATATCTCCTGACGGGTAGACTCTACTCGGTCCATAGTAATTGCTCTCATAAAAACCTCCAATATGGGACTTTTGCCCCCAACATCTTATTATAAGCATACCACATTTGCTGACATATTTCAAAATATTTCTTGATTTTTTTTAATATTTAATCCAGACAGGAATATACCACGTTTCTGAGTCTCGGTTGATAATAAGACTCCTGCTGATTGAGCATATGATGTGCATAAAAAACTGCAAGCTTTTTATCGGTATCCACAAGAATCGTAGCACCTGCTGCTCCGCCACATCCGAATTCGCATATAGAGCTTAAGGAACTGCCGGCTGCCTTGTCTATCATGGTTCTTACACCCAGCCCGTAGCCGTAGCCTGCAAGCTGTGGCCAGTTGAAGTCACCTTTCATGGACTGTGTAAGCTGATTTGTTTTCATAAGTTCGATGGCAGCTGAAGAAAGAACTCTTTCTCCGGTAGTACCTGCCCCACCGTTCGCAAGGGCATTGGCAAGCTTGGAATAATCTTTGACAGAGGTTACTATTCCCGCACCGCCGCTGTCGTATTCCCTTCCGAAAACATACTCCACCTTACCATCCGTAAGTTCCAGATGTCCGCCGCATTTGGACAAGTCATTTGACTGGGCTTCCACCAAATCCATACCCGCCGACTCATCATTTATAAATATATATTGAGGTGCCATTCTCTTTTGTACTTCGGAATCTCTGTGATAAAAGCTTTCCTTCATGCCCAGTGGCTCAAAAATGTTTTCCCGAACGTAATCCCTGAACTTCATACCGGAAATTTCTTCTACCACACCGGCAAGAATATCATGACTTAAACCATACTGCCACCTTGTCCCCGGCTCGAAGGTAAGCGTCTTGGCGGCCATACATTTTATTACCTCAACCGTATCGTATCTGCCATGCGTCTTTTCACCGGCTTCCTTTAGCAGATTTTCCGGCATGCCATAATCAAGTCCGGATGTCATGGAAAATAAATGTCTGATTGTGATAGGCTTTTCCGCTTTTCTAATCTCGCCATGCTCCCCTTTTACATACATCTCCTTAAATTCCGGAAAAAAATCATAAAGAGGAGTGTCTAACAGAAACTTTCCTTTTTCCAACATCTGCATACCTGCAACTGCAGTCGTCACCTTGGACGCGGAATAAATATTCAAAAGACATTGATCATTCATCTTTATTTTATTTTCAACATCCATATATCCGGACTGATAGCGGAACACCTCTTGATTATCCACATATACGGAAATATCATTTCCCGGGATCCTCCAATTCGTCAAGTGATCCATAAAGTCTTTTAGAGCATTAAAATTCATACCCGTACTCTCCTTACACAGCTATATAGTACTTTCATGAACAGTATACCACACAATAATACGAAACACAATAAGAGGAGACCTTAACGGTCTCCTCAACGTATCCTCTATGCAATTATAGACTTAGTCTAATGTATACACATCACCGTAATCAGCTTCGAAATCAGCCTGGTTGTTAGGAACAACGATTTCGCCTGCTAAAATCTTAGCCTTTACATCATCAATTGCTTTCTTTACATCATCCGGTAATAAATCGGAAGCCACATAGTCAACACCTTCAGAAGCAAGATCATAGGTAACAACACCTGCTTTGTATGTGCCTTCTAAAACAGCCTTGGATATTTCATAACTTGCTGTATCCACTCTCTTTAACGCAGATGTGATAATGTTCTCCGGTGCATGATGACTCTGGTCAGAGTCAACACCGATAGCCCAGATATCAGCTTCCTTACAAGCTTCGATCATACCAAGACCTGTACCGCCTGCAGCATGGAAAATAACATCAGCACCGTTTGTAATCATAGCTGTAGCAAGAGACTTACCCTGAGCGGAATCACCGAAAGAGTTTGCATCACCCATCTGGATAGTTGCATCCGGGTTAGCATCTAAAACACCTGCGCAGTAACCGTAACCGAACTGATTCATAGGACCTGTAGACATACCGAGAACAAAACCTACATTGTCAGTTTCTGTCATTAAACCTGCAACATAACCAACTAAGTAAGATGGCTGCTCCTGCTTAAACATCAAACAAGCAACGTTTGGAAGGTCTGCGTGTGTGCTGTCATCAATAATAGCAAACTTCTGGTCCGGGTTAGCTTCAGCAGCTTTACCCACAGCATCTGCCAACATAAAACCAACACCAATGATGAGATCACATTCTTCATCCATGAAAGTTTCAATATTTGCTGCATAATCAGCATCAGTTTTGGACTCTAAGTAAGCAACTTCAATACCTAATTCCTTCTCAGCCTTCTGTAAGCCTGCCCAAGAAGACTCGTTGAAGGAACCGTCGTTTACACCGCCGGTATCGGTAACCATACCGACTTTAATGCTGTCGCCTTTTTTGCTGCCGTCACTACCACATGCTGCCATGGAAAATACCATAGTCGCTGCTAAAATTACGGAAAGAATTCTCTTTAACATAATTTTATTCCTCCTATTTGTAAATAAGTATTTAATTTATAGCATCAGCAATCGCAATAATGCTTGCCGTCACTACCTTGGAAAAAGTCTCCGCAACCCTGTCGGCTGTCTGCTGCACTTCACCGTGACTAAGAGGTACTGTCTGAATTCCTGCTGCCATATTGGTAATACAGGAAATACCGCAGATATGCATGCCCATATGATTGGCGGCAATGGCTTCTACAGCGGTAGACATACCCACTGCATCAGCGCCCATCACTCTGGCCATACGCACCTCTGCAGGCGTTTCATAGGAAGGACCTGTCATCTGTAAATAAACGCCCTCCTGTAAAGTAATATCTAACTGATATGCACTTTCCTTAATGATGTCCCTGAGCTTACGGTCATAGGTATCGCTCATATCCGGAAATCTGGGACCAAATTCGCTGATATTCTCACCCATAAGAGGATTAGGCACCATGCAGATATGATCCTTAATCAGCATCAAATCTCCGGCTGCATACTCTGTATTCACACCGCCGGCTGCATTGGTCAGAAATAATACCTCTGCCCCCATAAGCCTCATAAGGCGCACCGGAAGCACCACATCTGTCACAGGATATCCCTCATAAAAATGCACTCTGCCCTGCATACAAACTACCGGCACCTTGCCCACATAGCCAAAAAGAAACTGGCCCTTGTGCCCCTGAACGGTAGACTGAGGGAAGCCTGCAATCTCACTGTACGGAACCGTAGCCACAATATTCATGGTATTACCGTATTCTCCAAGACCGGAACCTAATATCAAGGCTACCTTGGGTTTAAACGGAACACGTTCCTTGA
The DNA here is from genome assembly GCA_017461685.1 of Lachnospiraceae bacterium. Classification (GTDB taxonomy): domain Bacteria; phylum Bacillota; class Clostridia; order Lachnospirales; family Lachnospiraceae; genus RGIG6307. Next base: position 1,134 of record JAFTXF010000055.1, on the reverse strand, counting down.
TGCTTTCAAAACACTGTAATAATTTGGTATAAGCAGCATTCATAAAAAAACTCCCTGCACTAAAAAATCTTACATTAGCTTAATTTTACACACAATTTTCCGTTTCGTCAACTTATTTCGATTAAATTACATCAATTTGCTTAATAATTTTCCGTATATACACTATATCCATAATCTTTGAGCCGATTCGCCTGATTTGTACTGTTTACAGTAAGTCCAAAACAGAGGCTCCAATCGTCCCCTCAGGCATATCCACGTCAAAATTATCAGCAATGGTCGCACCCACTGCCGCAAAGGTATCCTGATCCGGCAGGCTTCCGCCCTTCTCATAGCCTTTGTTCCACGCAATAAACGGAACTTTCTCTCTGGTATGGTCCGTACCGGTATAAGTAGGATCATTTCCGTGGTCTGCCGTCAAAATCAATAAATCCTCTTCGCCCAACACCTCCATAAGCTCTCCCAGCTTCTTATCAAAGGCTTCTATTTCACGGGCATACCCCTCCACATCTCTACGGTGTCCCCACAGCGCGTCAAAATCCACCAAATTGACAAAACACAGTCCTTTAAAATCCTTGCCTGCCATTTCGATGGTCTGTTCCATACCGTGGACGCTGGACTTGGACTTGTAGGCTTCGGTAATACCCTCTTCACAGAAAATATCCACGATTTTTCCAATACTGATTACGTCATAACCTGCATCCTTCAGGGCATTTAACGCAGTCTGTCCATAAGGCTTTACCGCATAATCATGACGGTTGCTGGTGCGCTTAAACTGGCCTTTTTTCTTGCCCACATAAGGTCTGGCAATGACACGGCCCACCATCCACTCGTCACGCATACAAAGTTCTCTGGCAATTTCGCAGCAACGGTATAAATTCTCCAGATCAAAGGTTTCTTCATTGCCGCAAATCTGAAGCACACTGTCTGCAGAAGTATACACAATCATGGCACCTGTATTAATTTCTTCTTCTCCCAGTTCTTCAATAATCGCTGTACCGCTGGCACTTTTATTGCCGATCACACGCTTACCGCAGCGCTTCTCTAACTCTGCAATCAGCTCCGGAGGAAATCCTGTATCTGTAAAAGTCTGGAACGGCTTGGTAATATGCAGTCCCATCATCTCCCAATGACCGG
>JAFTXF010000054.1 GCA_017461685.1 Lachnospiraceae bacterium | reverse complement strand
ACATCTCTCATTATCTGATATCGTATACAGAACGAAGTGCAATTGTTTTCGGAGTGCCCTCCAGAATCTTCACGGTCTTACTGCCTGCATTCATATCAAAATAATTGTCACTTAATATGAAATCAGAATCCGGAGAATCGATTTCCACATATCTTGCATATGCATCTGCATAAACTGTTATCTCATCACCGTTCAGTTCATATCTAAGTCCCGGATTTTGGAATAAGAAATGCTTTGGTGCGGTAAATAATACCGTTCCCTCGGAAATAACATTGCCATCCACCACAAATTCGAAACTCATATAGTTATTTTCTACATCTGTCTTGCAGAAATCCATTTCTTCCAGCCATACAACACCCAATGCCGGCACTGTAATGTCTGTACTGCCCTGTTTTAAAATCTTGCCGGTGCGGTCTCTGAGTGCCCAAGAAGCCTTGCCGCTTACCGCTTCCAAGGTATCGTTGGTCACGCAAAGCTGCGCCTTGGTTTCATAGTCATACACACCCGGCTCCATGGTAACTACAGGACATGTGGTCTTCTCCCCGGTTTCCATGCAGCTGATCACCACCGGATTATAGAAACGCTTTGCCACATACTGAAGGGCCTTGTATCTGCCGTAGTAATCAATGCTTGCCCAGCTTGCTACCGGCCAGATATCATTTAACTGCCAGTACAGGGTACCCATACATCTGCCCCGATTCCGTCTGAAGTGCTCTACGCCATAGCGGATTGCCTCTGCCTGCAGAAGCTGTGAAGCATACAGCAGTGTACCGAAATCCTTCGGATACAGGAAGGTATCTGACAGATAATTTAAAATCTTACCGTTTGCTGTACCGTTACGCTGATGCATTTCCATCACGCGGCTGAAAATATTTCTGTCTTCTTCTACAGTAAATGCCTGAACCGTTTTCTCACAAGGGAAGGACTGGAATCCAAACTCACTTAAGTAGCGGAAAAAATGATCTCTGAATTCGGTAAAAGGCTTATTGCCATGCCATACCTGCCAGTAATGACTGTCTCCGTAATTTTCATTTCTCGGTTCAATCATAAAGCCATAACTGGTCGGTGAGGAGGAAATATACGGTATATACGGACACAGCTCTTCAATAATATTCGGAAGCATATGGTCGAACACTTCCAAATAGGCTTTTGCCATTTCAGCCGGAGCAATTCCTTTTTCATACCAGATTGCAATTTCTTCTTCTACCTCATTATTGCCGCTGATGACTGCCAGACAGGCATGCTCTCGGATACGCTTGATATTGTCATAAAGCTCAGCTTTAAAATTCTCTCGCATTTCCTTGTCTGTGCCTATCATAGTACATGCTACCATCATATCCATAAATACAACAATACCCAGTTCATCACAAATATCAAAGAAGAAATCATGCGGGTAATAACCGCCGCCCCATACACGGATGGCATTAAAATGACTGTCGCGGCACTGCTTTAACAGCCAACCGGTGCGCTCCGGTGTGATGCGGGACAAAATATTGTCTTCCGGAATATAGTCCGCGCCCATGGCAAAAAAGCGTACACCATTTACTTCATGGCAGAAGCTTTCACCGTACTCGTCCTTTTCTCTGATAAGCTTTAAAGTTCTGAGACCGATGCGCTTTGTCTTGCGGTCTGCTACTGTCTTTGGTGCCTCTGCGCCCTCATATAATACTTCTGCAGTTACGGTATACAATGGCTGGCTGCCCAGTCCGTTAGGCCACCAAAGCTGTGGAGCTGCAATTTCCGTCTCCTTATTTGCTTCCACGATATAGCTATCTCCGTCCGGTGTCTCTATGATCACCTGTACTTCGGCTGCTTTGTCCGTTTTTACAGTCGGTGTGATGAACACTCTGCTATCCTCATGTCGCTGTGTCACATGAAGCTCTGTAATTCTGGCACTGTTTAATACCAGCAGACTGATATCCTTCCAAATACCTGCATCAGGAAGGCGCGGGCCCCAGTCCCAGCCAAGCATACAGAAGGCTTTTCTCAGATGTCCGTAGCCCTCCATACAATCCTTGCTGCCCGGAAGTTTTTCTTTCTGCTGTTTTTCCTTGATATATGCATTGACCGGATGGAAGACAATGCAGATTTCGTTTTCTCCTTCAGTCAGCAATTCTGTCACATCAAATTCGTAGGTGCGATGCATATTGTCGGTATATCCTACATGCTCGCCGTTTATGTAAATGTCACAAAGGGTATCCAGACCATCACAGTGTAATAACACCCTGTCTCCTGTCGGCACAAAATCAAAGGTTCTGGAGAATGTAAATTCATGCTCCATAAGCTTTAACGCTTCTAATTCATTTTGACGATAATACGGGTCCTCCATAAGGCCGTTATCCAATAAAAAAGAATATACAGACCCCGGTACTGTCCCCATACAGTCATATCCGGCGCCCGTCAAGCGCCAGGTACCATTTAAATCTAATTGTTTCATAAATATCTCCTTTCTGCCGGTAGATGTAGCAGGCATTTGCGAAACTCAGTGGTTGCCGACTGTGGCAATATATGTTCTGCTTCACGGACGTTCTCACTCCATGAAAATGCGTAGCGGTACTAAGCTCAGACTGCAGCCTTCGGCTTTGCTTCGCTAAGGACCGACGCTTTTCAAGGCCGTTCAGCCAGAACATATAGTGCCACAGTCAGCAGCCACTGAGTTTCTCAAACACCCAGATAGATATAGTATTTCCAAAGCTCTACGCCAACCATCTTCCACTAACTTATATCCACATTTTGCAGGCATTCACCGTTATTTATGCTTTCCTGCATACAATATACACGCATTCCTTGGCCGGAATCGTTAACACACCGTCCTTCAAACTGCCCGTACCCCCACCGAGGGTTGCCTCCGCATCTGTTTTAATTTGCTGCTCCTTCTCACCGGCATTCAAAATAAATATAATTTCTTTGTCACCGTTTGTAATTCTCTTTTCATAAACGCCATTTTCCACATCGGAATACGCCTTCTTTTCCACGCCGGCATCCTTTAAAAGCCCGTCCATCATCTTAAGCCATGCCTTGTCACCGGTTTCATAAGAGCTGTAGCCTGCAGAAAAGCCTAATAAATAAATCCTGCCTTTTCCGTAGTTTACAGTCCATGCTGCAGCAGAACCATCCTCAAAGTACAGACATTCCTCTGCATTTTCAACCCTATACTCATTCCTGTACGGAGAGGTCTGTACCTGTGCACCTTCATATGTAATATGGTCTTTCTTCCGCCTGCGCTCCCGCATTCTGGCTGTCATCAGCGGTTTGCAGTCAATATCATACGGCTGCATCCATGTGTTTGGTGTTCTGAACCCAAAGCCCTCATCTGCAATCAGGGTGCCGCCGTTTTCCAGAAACTTCTGTAAATAAGGGATAATAGCATGGTCAAGCATCGTATAATATGGGAAATACAACACTTTATACTGTTCAAATAATTCCGGCTTGGTAACACCGACATAATCTACTGCATAATTGCCATCTGTAAGAAGTCTATACATGCCTGCATGGGCATTGCGGTAATAGTATACCGGATTTCTCGCTTCAAAAGAAAAGTCAGGTGGGGAAGCGGCGTCCTCGATTTCTGACATCAGCATGGAATCAAAATCAAATACAATGCCTACTTCGGCCTTCTGTGCCTTTGCGCCTACAAAATACTGCATATTTGCTGTTAAATCCGCGCCGAATTTCTGTGCTTCATAAGCTACCGGACGTGGACTTCCGTCAGCGCGTACGATTCCGGCACAATCCTGCTCATGTCCCACACGCTCTGCGCGATACTGCCAGTATACCAGCCCCTTTGCTCCGTTTGCCAACACACTGTAAAGCTTAAATCGCATATCAAAAGGTGTATCATATTCATATTTAAACATACCCAGTCCCGGATAAATCTCATGCACAAAATAATTTTCATCTACAGAACGTAAGAAATCGTTCAGCATAAAGAAATCAAGACGTTTCTCGTGCGTGTCCATGGAACAAGAGCATGGAATGGAGGTTCCCCAGAAATCTACTGCTTTTGATACGGTAAAATCATCACACACGTCACCGATATTATCCTGAAAAGCACTGGTAAATCCTACATGGGTCATAATCGGATGCTCAGAATCGTACTTTCTTACCCCATCATACACAAATTTCACATAATTATAAAGCTCTGTACCACCTTTAAACTTTTTAAACTCGTAAATATCCCAAAAGCCATGTGCCATAGCCGGCAATGCGATAGTGTCAAAGCTGTCCTCGGCAGCGCCGTAAAATTGATTCAGCTTTTCTATCGTACCGAATTTATTTTCCAAATACTTACCAAATGCCTTGCGACAATGAGGACAGAAGCAATCTTCTATGGGCTTATTACGAATTTCATTCCAAGCATTCCACAGAATTAAATTCTTGCGGTTGTGGTATCTTTCTGCCACCTTTTCCACAAATCTGACTGCTGCAGCCTGAACCTGGGGATTGGTAAAGCAAGGACGCCATCCACCATAGAAAGCACCGTGCGCTCCGCCTCTAAGCTGTTCTCCCTTAGGACCGATACGAGTACCGCCATATTTATCAAATACGTATTGCGGCGCACACTCCAAAAGGAATTTAATAATAACCTTACGATTATACTTTTCAGCCAAATCCATAAGACGGTCTACGTCCGAAAAATCATACTCTCCTTCTCTTCTTT
>JAFTXF010000053.1 GCA_017461685.1 Lachnospiraceae bacterium | reverse complement strand
TGTAAATATCGGTAATTCTTCCAGAAACTTAAAGGATTCCGAGAAGGAAGCAGGTGCAGTGGAAAATATTGTAGCAATTGACGGTATTGCAATCGTAGTAGACACAGCCAATGAAGTAACAGATTTAACAAAGGATGAGTTGATCGCAATTTACACAGGCGCTGTAACAAACTGGTCAGAGCTTGGCGGTGCAGACGATCCAATCGTAGTGATCGGCCGTGAAGCAGGCAGCGGTACCAGAGGTGCTTTTGAAGAAATTCTCGATATTGAAGAAGCTTGTACATACGCTTTGGAGTTAGACAATACAGGTACTGTTATGGCAAAGGTAAGCGCAACGCCGGGTGCTATCGGTTATGTATCTTTGGATGTTATTAACGATACTGTAAAGGCAGTAAGTCTGGAAGGTGTAGAACCAACAGCAGAAAATATTAAGGAAGGCAGCTATTTCTTAAGCAGACCATTCGTTATGGCTACAAACGGTCCTATTGAGGAGCAGGACGAAGCAGTGAAAGCTTTCTTCGAATATGTACTCGGCGAGGAAGGTCAGGCAGTAGTAGAACAGGTAGGTCTTATCTCTGTAAAGTAAGAAAAAGGAAAAGACATTCTATGAAAGAAGTATATTCTATAAAAAGTAATCGCAAAGAAAAGGCAGTGGTTGAAACCGTGGCACAGGGCATATTTACGCTCTGTGCCGCCTGTGCCGCTCTGGCAGTGGCAGTTATTTGCTTTTATATGATAAAAAACGGTACCCCGGCTATTTTTAAGGTGGGATTAAAGGAAATTCTCTTTACGAGCACCTGGGCACCGGCAGCAGCAGAGCCGTCTTACGGAATTCTGTGGATTATATTAACTTCCATTATAGGAACTACTTTGGCGGTACTGATTGGTGTGCCGATTGGTGTGCTGACTGCGGTGTTTATTGCAGAGGTAGCGCCAAAAAAACTGGTAGCAGTTGTACAGCCGGCGGTAGAGCTTTTAGCAGGTGTGCCAAGTGTTATATACGGTTTGATGGGTGCGTATATTTTGAATCCTCTGATGTATAAGCTGGAGCTTTGGCTTTTTAAGGACAGCAGTACCCATCAGTTTACCGGAGGGGCAAATCTGATTTCTGCAGTATTGGTATTGGCGGTTATGATATTACCAACGGTTATTAATGTAAGTACATCTTCGTTAAAGGCAGTGCCTCTACATATGCGCTCCGCGTCCCTCGCTCTTGGCGCCAGCAAAATTCAGACGATTTTCAAGGTGACTATTCCGGCAGCATGGTCCGGTATTATAACTGCTATTGTATTAGGCGTTGGTCGTGCAATCGGAGAAGCTATGGCGATTACCCTGGTATCCGGCTCCAGTGTAAATGCACCCCTTCCGTTTAATTCTGTACGTTTCCTGACTACAGCCATTGTAAGTGAAATGGGGTATACAGAAGGCATCCACAGACAGGTGCTATTTACAATTGGTCAGGTATTGTTTGTGTTTATTATGTTTATCAATGTTGTATTAACGAAAATTTTAAAGAAGGGAGCGCAGGCAGATGCATAAAGAAAATTCTATTTGCGGCAGAAAGATCAGAAAATCAGACGCAGTGCTGTACGCACTGATTTACGCTTCAGCAGCATTGGCAGTGTTTTTGATTTTAGGCATTATTTTGTATGTGTTTGTGCGCGGTGTCGGACAGATAAACTGGACTTTTCTTACCACAGCCAGCAGCTTTTTAAAAGGTACTGTAGGTATTGCGGGAAATATCGTAAATACATTGATAATTATTGTGATTACCTTATTGATTGCTACACCGGTGGGCGTAGGAAGTGCTATTTACTTAAATGAGTATGCCCATCCGGGGAAATTGGTTACTCTGATAGAATTTACCACAGAAACCTTATCCGGTATTCCTTCTATTATATATGGTCTGTTTGGTATGATGTTTTTTGGAAAAATCTGGGGATATTCTATTTTGACAGGCGCCTTGACATTAACGATTATGGTGCTGCCTTTGATTACCAGAAATACCCAGGAGGCCTTGAAAGCAGTACCTGCAAGCTACAGACAGGGTTCTTTAGGCATCGGTGCAACGAAATGGTATATGATTCGTACCGTGCTTTTACCAAGCGCTATGCCGGGTATTGTCACCGGTATTATTCTGGCAATCGGCCGAATCGTGGGAGAGAGTGCGGCACTTTTATTTACGGCAGGCAGCGATGGAAAATTGGCAAAAAGCATGGCTGCTTTCTTTGGAAAAATCTTTGAATCCGGCGGCACCCTTACTATTGAATTATATTTGCGTATGAGTAACGGAGAGTATCAGGTGGCTTTCGGAATCGGATGTGTATTGCTTATTATTGTATTATTGATTAATGCGTCTACCAAATTTTTGGCCCAAAAGTTTGATGTGAGTGCGAAAGGCTAAGAAATATGCCGCTTGTAAAGCACGCCGGGCTGCAGTCAGGAATTTACATTATCCGGGACTGCAGACAGAAAACTGAGCAGGTAATTGTATTAATAAGGAGATAAGGAATGGCAAAAATAGAAATAAGAAATTTAAATTTACACTATGGAGAGAATCATGCTCTGAAAAACATCAATATGGATATACAGGCCAAAGGAATTACAGCATTTATCGGTCCCAGCGGCTGCGGTAAATCTACTTTTTTGAAGTGCTTGAACCGTATGAACGATTTGGTACCTATTGCCAGAGTAGAAGGACAGATTTTATTGGACGGGGAAGATATTTACGGACAGAACGTAGATACCACTCGTCTTCGCAAAAAGGTAGGTATGGTATTTCAGCAGCCAAATCCTTTCCCAATGAGTATTTATGATAATATCGCTTACGGACCGAGAATCCACGGCATTACAAACAAAGCAAAGCTGGATGAAATTGTGGAAACATCTTTACGCGGTGCAGCGATTTTTGATGAGGTAAAGGACAGACTGAAGAAAAACGCATTAGGCTTATCCGGAGGCCAGCAGCAGCGTCTTTGCATTGCAAGAGCCTTGGCAGTAAATCCTGAGGTGTTACTGATGGATGAGCCGACTTCTGCTTTGGACCCGATTTCTACGTTGAAAATTGAGGAATTGATGGAAAGTCTGAAAAAAGAGTATACTATTGTTGTAGTAACACACAATATGCAGCAGGCAGCCAGAGTCAGTGACTACACAGCTTTTTTCCTGTTGGGGGAAATGGTGGAATACGATACGACTATAAATATTTTCCAAAGACCTCAGGACAAGCGGACAGAGGACTATATAACCGGAAGATTCGGTTGATTTTATGGGAGGAAGACTATGTCACCAAGATTAACATTTGAGATGGAATTAAAAAATTTGGAACAGGCCATTATGGAAATGTCCGAGCAGGTAGAGCATGCCTACGTACAGCTAGTCAATGGCCTCATTTTATACTTGCCTCTTTGATTTTTTACATGGATTTTACATTTGGTGGTTTCAAAATTTACATAAATGGGTTATGATATATCTAGTAGACCTTTGGTCTATACATACAAAAAGAAAAGAAGAGGATATATTATGACGATTTTTGACGCTTTATCTATGGTGGGCGGATTGGCCTTATTCCTATATGGTATGCATATTATGGGGGAAGGTTTATCCAAAGCCAGCGGCGGTAAATTAGAATCCTTCCTTGAGAAGTTGACCAGCAACCGTCTTAAGGCAGTACTGGTTGGTTGTGGCGTTACTGCAATTATTCAGTCTTCCAGTGCCACTACAGTTATGGTAGTAGGGTTTGTAAACTCCGGTATTATGAAGCTGACTCAGGCAGTTGGTATTATTATGGGTGCCAATATCGGTACTACAGCGACAGCCTGGCTCTTGTCTTTATCCAGTATTGATGGAAACAGCTTTTTCGTTCAGCTTTTGAAGCCGGCGAATTTTTCTCCGATTCTTGCAGTAATCGGTGTTATTTTCATTATGTTTACCAAGAGCGAGAAGAAAAAAGACGTGGCTTTGATTTTAATCGGCTTCGCGATTTTAATGACCGGTATGGATACCATGTCTGCAGCAGTAGAGCCACTTAAGGATGTTCCGGAATTTACCAGTATGCTGACTATGTTCTCCAATCCTATTTTGGGTATGGCAGCCGGTGCGATTTTGACTGCGATTATTCAGTCTTCCTCCGCATCTGTCGGTATTTTACAGGCATTGTGCGTAACAGGTGATATCGGATTTTCTACAGCCCTTCCTATTATTATGTGTCAGAATATCGGTACTTGTGTAAATGCCATGATTTCTTCTATCGGTGCAAACAATAATGCACGCAGAACAGCCTTAGTACATTTATATTT
>JAFTXF010000052.1 GCA_017461685.1 Lachnospiraceae bacterium | reverse complement strand
GTATTTTGAAGAAAAAGAAAGCCTTTATCAAGCGGTTCATTCCGTATTTTTATCCCTATAAGCATTTATTGTTTTTTGATCTTTTTTGCGCGGCATTAACTACAGTATGTGAACTGGTGTTGCCGATGATTTTGAGATATATTACAAATCAGGGACTGGAAGATTTGGCTGCGCTGTCTGTTGGGACGATCGGAAAGCTGGGATTATTGTATCTGGTACTTCGTATCGTGGATTGTGCCGCATATTATTTTATGGCAGGCTGGGGGCATATTATGGGTACCCGCATAGAGACGGATATGCGCAGGGATGCCTATGCCCATTTGCAGCAGCTGTCCAATACCTATTATAATAACACCAAGGTGGGTACCATCATGGGCCGTATTACCAATGACTTGTTTGATGTGACGGAGTTTGCTCACCATTGCCCGGAGGAATTTTTTGTAGCAGCCATTAAGTTAGTGGTATCCTTTGTGATTCTGGCAGGAATCAATGTGCCTTTGACGGTGATTGTTTTTCTGGTAGTGCCGGTTATGGTTGGAGTGTGTCTGCCGCAGAATTTACGCCTGCGTGAGCGTTTCCGGGAACAGCGTGTGCAGATTGGCGAATTAAATGCCCGTATTGAAGACAGTCTTCTGGGACAGAAGGTGGTTAAGGCCTTTACCAATGAGGCCAAGGAATTGCACAAATTTGAGGAGGACAATCAGAAATTTCGTGTGATTAAGGAACAGGGCTATCATGTGATGGCCAGCTTTCATACTACCATTCGTACCTTCGACGGTATTATGTATCTGGTAGTGCTTTTGGCCGGCGGTATTTTTATGGTAAAGGGAGCTATTAATGCAGGCGACCTGATGGCATATGTGATGTATGTCAGTACCTTGATTACCACCATACGCCGTATTGTGGAGTTTGCAGAGCAGTTCCAGCGGGGTGTTACCGGTATTGAGCGTTTTTATGAGATTATGGATTCTGACATTGAGATTTTTGACGAGCCGGGGGCTGTGGAACTGGTAAATCCGACCGGGGCGATTCATTTTGATAATGTATCCTTTGCATATCCGGACGATCACAATACCGTATTTACTAATTTAAATCTACATATCAGGCCGGGAGAGAAGGTGGCTATTGTGGGACCCAGCGGTGGCGGAAAGACCACTCTTTGCAATCTGGTGCCGAGATTTTATGAGATTGACGGTGGCAGTATTACCCTGGATGGCAGGGATATCAGGGATTACACCTTGAAGAGTCTGCGCGGAGCCATTGGTATGGTGCAGCAGGATGTGTATTTGTTTAGCGGGACTATTTATGAAAATATTGTCTATGGCCGTTTGAATGCTACCCGCGAGGAGGTAGAAGAGGCTGCCAGAAAAGCAGGTGCACACGATTTTATTATGCAGTTAAAGGACGGATACGATACTTACGTGGGTGAGCGCGGTGTGAAGCTGTCCGGAGGACAGAAGCAGCGCATCAGTATTGCCAGAGTGTTCTTGAAGAACCCTCCGATTATTATCCTGGATGAGGCAACCAGTGCGTTAGATAATGAGAGCGAATATGCGGTTGCCCGGTCGTTAGCAGGCCTGTCAGAAGGGCGTACAACGCTTACCATTGCCCACAGACTCAGCACCATTCAAAATGCGGATCGTATTCTGGTGCTGACGGAAGATGGTATCATAGAGGAAGGCAATCATAACGAATTGTTAGCGAAGAAAGGCATGTATTACAAGCTTTATGAGATGGCCCGTGCCAATGCGTAAAATACTGTGAGAAAAAGAATATAGGAAAGCGGAGGGCCCGTGCCTTGGCTTTTATGAAAATGAATTTTGCAGGAGGTAAGTCATGACGGCAGAGAAGACATATAAGAGACTTACAGGAGCCCACATAAAGTGGATGGCGATTGTACTGATGCTGGTGGACCATATCGGGGCGGTGATTTTGGAGCCTCTCGCAATCAATTTGATGCAATCCGGTTCTCTTCAGCTGTATGCGGGGGGACAGCAGATTATGCAGTTTGACATGGTGTTGCGCGCTCTGGGACGGTTTTCCTTTCCGGCCTTTTGCTTTTTGCTGGTGGAGGGGTTTGTGCATACCCACAGCCGAGCACGTTACTTGCGGAATTTGCTTGTGTTCGCTGTGATTTCCGAGATTCCGTTTAATCTGGCAATCGGAGGAGCAATTTGGGCACCGGGGTATCAAAATGTATTTTTTACTTTGGCTCTGGGGTTCGCGTCTGTTTGGACGGCAGAGTATTTGCAGTTAAGGGCCCTGCAGGACGGCCGTAAGGGGAGCGTAAACCGTGTATTGGCGGTTATGGCAATAGTAGTGCTGGCTATAGCAGCGGAGGCACTGCGTAGCGATTATGGAGCTATGGGGGTATGTGTGATTGTGGTTTTCTATACCTTCTATCGCAAGCCGGTGACGGCAGCAGTTTTGGCCTGGGCATTGCTTAGTTTGAACAGCTGGCTGGAGGTTTTCTGCTTTCCGATGATTCCGGCAGTGATGTGTTATAATGGCAGCAGGGGCAGGCAGGCTAAATATTTCTTTTATATATTTTATCCGGCGCATTTGTTGATTTTGGTGGCAATCAGGGCATTGCTTTAAAAATATAAATACAGAGGAGACGAGTACTATGAGTTTGGCAGATCAGATTTTTATTAATATGTGTCAGGACATTTTGGACCATGGCACCAGTACGGAGGGCGAGAAGGTACGCCCCCATTGGCCTGACGGAACACCGGCTTACACGATTAAGCAGTTCGGTGTGGTAAACCGTTATGATTTAAGTAAGGAATTTCCTATCCTGACTTTACGCAAAACTGCTTTGAAATCCTGTACGGATGAAATGCTGTGGATTTGGCAGAAGAAGTCCAATAATATCCACGATTTGAAATCCAGTGTGTGGGATGAGTGGGCTGATGAAGAGGGTTCTATCGGCAAGGCCTACGGTTACCAGATGTCAGTAAAGCATCAATATAAAGAAGGTATGTTCGACCAGGTGGACCGTGTGATTTATGATTTAAAGCATAATCCGTTCAGCAGACGTATTATGACCAATATTTATGTGCATCAGGATTTACATGAAATGAATCTTTATCCTTGCGCCTATTCCATGACCTTTAATGTTACCCAGAAGCCGGGACATGACAAGCTGACCTTAAATGCCATATTAAATCAGCGCTCCCAGGACATTCTGGCGGCCAATAACTGGAATGTGGTGCAGTATTCCGTGCTTGTGCATATGTTGGCACAGGTGTGTGATATGGAGGTCGGTGAACTGGTGCATGTCATTGCAGATGCACATATTTACGACAGACATATTCCGTTTATCAAAGAATTGATTCAGAGAGAGCCTCTGCCGGCACCGAAGTTCTGGCTGAATCCGGAGATTAAAGATTTTTATCAGTTTACCAGGGATGATGTGCGTGTGGAAGGCTATGAGACTCATCCGCAGATTAAGGATATCCCGATTGCCATATAGGAACATATAGGTATTTGCGAAACTCGGTGGCTGCCGGCGGACACCGAGTTTTGCAAACGCCTATGGGAACATAGAAAGAAAGGAAATACAATTTATGAACATGATAGTAGCAGTAGATGAAAATTGGGCTATCGGCAACAAAGGCGAGTTGCTGGTGCGTATTCCTAACGACCAGAAGATGTTTCGTAATGAAACGATTGGGAAGGTAGTAGTACTGGGACGTAAGACTATGGATACGTTTCCGCAGAAGCAGCCGTTGCCAAAGCGTACCAATATTATTTTGACCAGAAATCCGGAGTATGAGGTGAAGGATGCCACGGTAGTACATTCTGTAGAGGAGCTTTTGGAAGAATTAAAGCAGTATCCGACAGAGGATGTATATATTATCGGCGGTGACAGTATTTACAAACAGATGCTGCCATATTGTGACGTGGCTCATGTGACCTGGATTGAGCATGCCTACGAGGCAGACAGTTATTTCCCGAATCTGGATAAGGATCCGGAGTGGGAGATGACAGCCGAGAGTGATGAGCTGACTTATTTTGATATTCCTTATTATTTTAGAAAGTATGAGCGTATCAAAAAATAATGTCATGTGTATTTGGGCAAGTGCTATGATCGCGACAGGAATGATTTCACGATATTTTGTTATAATTGTGTAATAATGGTTAAAAAACATCAATATGAGCAGTTGACTTTTTGACCGAAAAGTACGATAATTATTATATTCTTTGAATTTATATAAGAAAGAAGGATGATACAAATGGAAAAGAAAAATATTGATTGGTCAAATCTTGGTTTTGGCTATGTGCAAACAGATATGCGTTATGTATCCAATTTTAAGGACGGTGCATGGGATGCAGGTGCTTTGACAGAGGATGCACAGGTTACTATCAGTGAATGTGCAGGTGTTCTTCAGTATGCACAGACTGTTTTTGAGGGTCTGAAGGCATATACTACAGAGGATGGCCATATTGTGTGCTTCCGCCCTGATTTGAACGCAGACCGTATGGCAGACAGTGCAAAGCGCCTGGTAATGCCTGTATTTCCTAAGGACAGATTTATCGACGCTGTAACACAGGTAGTAGCTGCCAATGCAGCATATGTGCCTCCATACGGCTCAGGAGCAACCTTATACCTTCGTCCGTATATGTTCGGTACCAATCCTGTTATCGGTGTTAAGCCTGCTACAGAGTATCAGTTCCGTATTTTCTGTACTCCTGTAGGTCCTTACTTCAAGGGCGGCGTTAAGCCATTGACACTTTGTGTTTGTGATTATGACAGAGCAGCACCTCACGGCACAGGTCATATTAAGGCCGGATTGAATTATGCTATGAGTATGTATGCGATTACAGAAGCACATGAGAAGGGCTTTGATGAGAATATGTATCTGGATGCTGCTACCCGTACTAAGGTTGAGGAGACCGGCGGTGCCAACTTCTTATTTGTGACAAAGGACGGCAAGGTTGTGACTCCGAAGTCCGGCTCTATTTTGCCTTCTATTACCAGACGTTCCTTACTGTATGTAGCAAAGGAATACTTAGGCTTAGAGGTAGAAGAACGTGAGATTTATCTGAGCGAATTAGATGATATGGCAGAGTGCGGTCTTTGCGGTACGGCAGCGGTTATTTCCCCTGTTGGCAAGATTGTAGACCATGGTCGTGAGATTTGCCTGCCAAGCGGCATGACAGAGATGGGTCCTGTTACTAAGAAGCTGTATGAGACTCTTACAGGTATTCAGATGGGCCGTATCGAAGCTCCTGAAGGCTGGATTCATGTAATTAAATAATACAGTCATTAGTTGAATCAATCATAGAAATGATACAATAGAATATGGAGAAGCCGGGGAGAAAGCTCCGGCTTCTTTATATTCTACAAGGCAGGCTTGTAGAAACGTGCAAGCCTGCCTTGCTGCAAAGAACGCGACTGCGGCGGAGTGCTCCTCAGCGCACAGATAGCGCATTTAAGCATATGTAAAACTTTGCCCGGCAACTGACAAGCTACGTAAAGAACAAAGCGGACAAGTCCGCTTCAAACTCCCTAAATCCCTCATTCCCTGCGGGACTTGCTCTTCTTTGCGCGCCGATGTGCAGCTGCGTAGCAGCCTTCCTTAGCACATCGTGCGCATCCCGCGGAGCGTTTTTGTTTCATAGGAAACCTATAAATACTTGGTTGTCTTCTTGGGTTTTAGTAGTTTCCTATGAAACAAAAAATGCCCTCTTATAGAGGGCATAAAAATAAGCTGATGAGCGGACTTGAACCGCCGACCTCATCCTTACCAAGGATGCGCGCTACCGACTGTGCCACATCAGCATTACCTATACATAATACCAAGAATGTTTTGTTTTGTCAATCATTTTTTTGAAAAAGTTTGTAACTATTTATGACTACTATTTATGACCTGTTTATGACCACTATTTATGATTATTGGCTGAGAGTTACTTGGAACTTGCTTGGGACTATGTTTTGAGGCAGCCAAATGTCAAAGCTTCAGGCAGTTTTTGCCGGTGAATATCGCAGGCAGTTTTGCAACGTTTGAATAAAAAAGTTACGAGGCTGCTGTAAAAGACAGCAGCCTCGCTTAAAGGTCATCACTGACCGATATTATTAAAATAGTAATCCGGATAGTCGTAACCGAAGCTATACGGGTCTCCAAACCAATGATTTTCTAACATATATTCAAAAGTATGGTGACAGGTAGTAGTAGGTGTAGTGATCTCCGGTAAGGATTCCAGTAAAGCACTCATATCAATTTCGTCTAAATCCACATCCGGGCCAAGGGCATAAAGGGCAGCACCGAGCTGGGTTCCTAATTGTAAGGACGGATCTTCAGCAGGTAAAATCTCTACGGCACCATCAATCGGATAAGGGCAGTAAGCGGTGCACGGTACGCCGTCTGTCTGACAGATGCTGCCAATGTAATGAACATCGCAATAGTCCATCGGCTCTGTACCTTCTACGAAGTATTCCTTGTAAACATGTCCACTAACGTCACAGAGACCTACAATAGGAAGCTTACCGGATTTTGCACAAACCTCAACTTCGATAATGTCTTCCGGCTTTTCCATAATTTCCTGAGGCTCCAGATTCTCGTGGATGGCAGTCATAATCTTGCTCCATAGCTGGCTATGGGTCTTTTGTTCCGCTGAACTCAGCTTTTTATTATTATTGTCAAAGCCCATCCATACGCTGCCGGTATAATAGTGTGTGTAACCGGAGAACCATACGTCCATATCATCGGAGGTGGTACCGGTCTTGCCGGCAACATCCACACCTGCTACGCGGGCTGCAGTACCGGTGCCTTCTTCTACTACGTCACGCATAGCATCGGTAATAAGCCATGCGGTTGTCTCACGGATAATCTGCTGTTCTTTATTGGAAGACTTATCCAAAAGAATGTTACCGTGTCGATCCAGTACTGTGGTATATAAAGTCGGCTCGATATATTTTCCACCGTTGGCAATAGCTGCATAAGCGGCAGTCATCTCCAGATTGGTGACACCATTGGTAATACCGCCAAGGCTGAGGGCCTGATGTACGTCTGTAAAACCGTTTTCGTTAGTAGTAGGCTCCAAAGTGGTAAAACCGAAATTTAACAGATAATCCATACCAAGCTGCGGGGTAATAATAGTGGAAGCTTTTACGGTAATAACGTTTCTGGAATTACGGATACCTTCACGGTAGTTCAGTAAGCCTTTGTATCCTTGTGTTTTTTCGTGCCAGTTATTTACCAGACGAATATTCTCTTCGCCGGAATTGGTATATGCAAAAGGCGCGTCATTCTGTACAGAAGCCAATGTAAAGGCTCCGCTGTCGATAGCAGGAACGTAGGCCGCAAGTATCTTAAAACAGGAACCAGGCTGTCTGGTAGCACCGGTAGCACGGTTGAAGGATTTATTGACAGTTTTCTCACCGCGACCGCCTAAAAGTGCTTTTACATAACCGGTGTACTGATCCATAATCACTACGGAAAGCTGTGGCTGTACAGTAAGCGTAATCTTCTCGCCGAGGATTTCATCACCTTCTTCGACAGCGTAGGCTTTGTAATATTCAATAGCAGCATTGGCGGCGTCCTGGGAGTTAAAGAGCATTTTGTCATCAGGATCGAAACCGTTTTCTGTGTAATTATTGTCGCGTAAATATTTCTGGAACATCTCTGTGCTGTGATGAATAATATCACCATTGGCCTTCTGAACGCTGAGCTGGTAACTTAGCTGCCAGAAAGCACGAGGGAAATTGGCTTCATCACTGCAGACCTCATCTACAATAGCCTGGATTTCAGGGTCGAATGTAGAGTTAATCTTGATACCGCTGCGGTAAATGAGGTTTTCAGCCTCTTGCTCTGTGTATCCTGCTTCCAGAAAGTCGTCATATACCTGGTCAATTAAAGCATCTACAAAATAACTATTGACATAATCTGTAGCAACATAGGTCTGATTGACTTCAGAAATACGGGAATAGGGATCATCTTCCAGGGCAGTATCGTACTCGGCCTGAGTAATATATCCCAAATCCAACATCTCATCCAGTACATTCTGACGGCGCTTGGCATTGGCTTCCGGATTGGTAATAGGGTTATATCCGGTAGGGCTCTTTGTGATGGCGGCAATAACGGCACATTCCGATAAATTGAGCTCTGATACGTCCTTGCCAAAGTAACGCAGGGAAGCAGACTGTACGCCCAGCGTATTCTGTCCCAGATTGATGGTATTCAGGTATCGAATCAGCACCTCATCCTTAGACAGTTCATTGGTAATCTGTATGGCCAGATACCATTCCTGAATCTTACGCTCTATCTTTTCTAATTGAGACTCATTGACAAAGTCCTCATAAATCGTATTCTTGATGAGCTGCTGGGTAATGGTGCTGGCACCGGAGGTGAAATTGAAGCCCTTCAGCACACCGGTCACACCGGCACGGATAATACCGATAACATCTACACCGTTATGTTCATAAAAGCGACTGTCCTCAATGGCAATAAAAGCCTTCTGTAAGTAATCAGGTACTTTGTCCAAGGTGACGGAAATACGGTTGGAATTGCTGGCAACAAGCTTGGTCATCTGATTTCCTTCCATGTCATTGACGAAAGAAGAAAAGCCAACCGGTACTACGTCAGAACTGTCAATGGCCGGAGCCGTGTCAATACAGCCTTTGAAAGCACCTAAAGCAGCAGAACCGCCGAAAATGACACCCACCAGGATAAGCAGCAAAAATATCTTGCTTGCCTGAATCAAAAGCTTGCGGCCTAATTTTTCGGACTTGGAGTTCATTTGCTTTTGCACCTGCTTAAGTCCATTTTTACTATAATTCATAAGAGAATTCCTTTCTGTAATAACAATATGTGAAAAGTTTGTTATATTTATACTTTTGCTGGAAAAGTTTAGTTTCTCATAAGTTATCTCATTATACCAAAAATATCATATAAAATAAAGTATTTTCTGTGTAGATTCTGTGAAGATTTCCTTAAAGATTTAGCAAGGCAGGACGTATGTCGGAAAGAGAAAAGAACCTTGCAGCAGGCAGTAAGTGTTGCTTGCAAAGTGCGACAAAAAGATGTATATTAATAGAGTAGTAGGATATTTAGGAGAAATTGCATGGAATTGAATACAAAATCACAGGATAGTTACCGTGTGATATATACAAATACGACAGAAGTGCAGACCTATAGCGGGGAGATTGTTGAGAAGAAATCCAGATTTATTGCACATGTGCGTAAAGTGGAGAGTGAACAGGAAGCTGCCGCATTTTTGGAAGAAATACGGAAGCGTTATTATGATGCCAGACACCATTGCAGTGCCTTTGTCATCGGTTCTAAGGGAGAATTGACCAGATGCAGTGATGACGGTGAGCCCAGCGGCACGGCAGGCAGACCTATGCTGGAGGTGCTTTTGGGGTCTGAGATTCGCGGCATTGCGGCTGTGGTGACCAGATATTTCGGCGGTACTCTTTTAGGGACCGGAGGACTGGTGCGGGCCTATACCCAGGCTTTGCAGGAGGCGCTAAAGCAGTGCCCTACCGCTATGATGAAGTACGGTAAGCGTATTCAGATAGACACGGATTATAATGGCATTGGCAAGATTTTATATTTAATGGGTCAGATGGGCCTTGCTCAGGAAAGCTGTGAGTACACCGACAAGGTTTGCCTGACCGTACTTGTTCCGGGAGAGCAGGCAGAGTATTTTTGCAAGGAAATCACGGAACTGACAGCAGGACGCAGCGGACTTACTATATTAGAGGAAGTTTTTTATCCGGTACCTGAGCAGTAAGATTATGAGTATGAAATATATCAGATGCCGCGGACGCGGCAGAGCAGCATGACATTCAGGAGCACATAGCAGAGGTGACATGCTGATAGGAGAAATGATATGGCTGGAAGAGGAAGAAGTGGCGGCAGTGGCCGTAGTGGCGGAGGCCGCAGTGGCGGCAGCAGAAGCAGTGGGAGAAGTGGATTCAGCGGCAGCCGCAGCAGTTTTAGCAGTAGCAGCCGCAGTAGCGGAAGTAGTTTTAGCAGCAGTAATCGCAGCAGCAGTTGGAGCAGGAGCGGTTCCTCCGGAAGCTTCAGTTCCAGTCACTCTAGACCGACAACGGGAAGACCGACAGTGAGCAGAAGTGCAACGAGCAGTCCTTCCGGAAGTTTTACGTCCCACAGACCGGCGGTAGGTAATCCCAGTGTTACACGACAGAAGCCGGGCAGACCAACAGGCAGTTATACGCATCGAAGACCTATAGGCGGAAGCCCTTTATTTGGCGGCGGTAATATTTTTATAGGCGGCAATATATTTGGCGGCGGTAATTTCTCGGGCAGTTATACAGGAAGTGATTCGGGAACAGACAGCTCCGGCACTTATACAACACAGGCGGACAGTGCAGCTTCTGCCCAGGGGACAACCGGCAGCACCACCACCCAGGCAGCTACAGATAGCACTGTGGCGCAGCAAACAGCCGACAATAGTACAGGCACCGCGCAAACTGTGCAGCAGAACACTGTCAGAGGCGGTTCTACCGTGCAGAGTACAGGCAAACGCAAGTCGGGCTGCCTGACTTCTATGGTTTCCGTTTTTATATGGGGGCTGTTGCTTGTATTATTTTTCTCGTTCGTAAGCGGAGCACTTGCGGGGGATAGTGATTTTACAAAATCTACGATTCATAGAGAGAAATTACATTTAAATCTGTCTGATGAGGCAGGATATTATACCGACGAGTGTGGCTGGATTGATAACCGTACCAAGCTGGAGAACGGTCTTAAGGACTTCTATGGCAGCACAGGTATTTTACCGTACGTGTACATTATCGACAATGTAGACGGCGATTATGACCCGTCAACGGAGGTGCTGGAGGAGTTTGCAGAGGCAGCCTATGAGAGCCTGTTCGATGACCGGGGACACGCACTGCTGGTATTTTGGGACTATGCCGGTGCCTATGAGTATGTTTTGTGGCTGGGGGATGATGCAGCAGAGCTTATGGATACGGAAGCCTGTGATATTTTGTTTGATTATCTGGATTATTACTATTACGAGGACGTCACGGATGAGGAATTTTTTGCCGCTGCCTTTTCTGAGGCCGGTGAGCGTATGATGAAGGTAGAGATGACGGCCGGGCAATATTTCAAAATCCTGGCAGTTGTGGCAGCAGTAATCGTTATCATATATATCATATATAAGCAGCGCAAGGCCCGTCAGGCCAAGGAAGAAGAGCGCAGGAGACGCGCAGAAGAGATCTTAAATGCTCCATTGGAAAAGTTCGGGGAAAATGGAGATATTATAGATGAATTAGAAAAGAAGTATGAAAAGGAGATTTAAAGATGGGCATGTTAGAAAGATTTAATGACATTGTAAAATCCAACATTACAGCGATTATGGACAAATTTGAGGACCCTGAGAAAATGGTGGAGCAGTACCTCATCGACCTAACAGAGGATCTGACAGAGGTGAAGGAAGAAACTGCTGCTGTGATGGCGGAAGAGACCAGATGCAAAAAGGCAGTTGCTGACAATGAAAAGGCTGTGGAGAAATACGTAAAACTTGCTAAGGCTGCTTTAGAAGCAGGCAATGAAGGCGATGCCCGTATTTTCCTGGCTAAGAAAAATGAACTGGAAGCACACGGTGCAAACTTACAGGCCGCTTTGGAGGCTGCAAAGGTAAATGCAGAAAAGATGCGCCAGCTCCATGACAAGCTGGTGAGCGATATCGAGAGCTTAAAGGTTCGTAAGGAAGCCATTAAGAGCAAGGTCAGCGTAGCAAAGACACAGGAAAGAGTAAATAAGTATGCCGATGCTGCTGAAAAATATGCCGGCAAGATGGGTGCTTTTGAACGTATGGAAGCAAAGGCTGACCAGATGTTAAATAAAGCAAATGCAATGGATGAGCTGAATAAATCCGGCGATAAGGTTGCCGATTTGGAGAGCAAGTATGCTGTAGAGGAAAGAGATGAAGCGGTAGAAGCGGATTTGGCAGCATTAAAGGCGGAACTTGGACTGTAAAAAATAAAAAAAATTTAAAAAAATTGGATTTGGACGATATATCGTCCAAATCCTTTTTTTTAATGTGCTATACTCCAATATGTGACCCGGTCATGGGAGTAAATTCATTTTTGGCATATGTTCCTTCTCACTACTTTTTAGAGCGCTTTCTCATGGTCGGGTCCAAAATTTTCTTGCGAATACGAAGGGAGGTTGGTGTTACTTCTAATAATTCATCGGTATCAATAAACTCCAGTGCCTGCTCTAAGCTTAAGACTTTTTTCGGGGTCAGGCGCAGTGCTTCATCCGCAGAGGAGGAACGGGTGTTGGTAAGCTGCTTTTTCTTGCAGACGTTAATCTCGATATCCTCTGTTTTGCCGGACTGGCCGACTACCATGCCGGAATATACCTTTTCACCGGGACCGATGAAGAGGGTACCGCGGTCCTGAGCGTTATATAGACCGTAGGTAACTGCTTCACCGGCTTCGAAAGCAATAAGGGATCCTTGCTTGCGGTATTGGATATCGCCCTTGTATGGACCGTAATCATCAAAAATCGTATTGATAATGCCGTTGCCCTTGGTGTCCGTCAGGAACTCGCCGCGATAGCCGATAAGACCTCTGGACGGAATGGAGAATTCCAGACGGGTGTATCCGCCGGTGCCTGTGCCCATATTACGAAGCTCGCCTTTTCGTAAGGACAGCTTTTCGATAACGGTGCCGGAAAATTCGTCCGGAACATCGATATAAGCTAATTCCATAGGTTCCAACCTGTGGCCGCGGTCGTCTGTGTGATATAAAACCTCTGCCTTGGATACGGCAAATTCAAAGCCCTCCCTGCGCATATTTTCAATCAGAACAGACAAATGCAGCTCGCCTCTGCCGGAGACCTTGAAGGAATCGGCACTGTCGGTTTCCTCTACGCGAAGAGAAACGTCGGTATTTAATTCGCGGAAAAGTCTGTCGCGCAAATGACGGCTGGTAACATATTTGCCTTCCTGACCGGCAAGAGGTGAGTCGTTTACAACAAAATGCATAGCAATCGTAGGCTCGGAAATTTTCTGGAACGGAATCGGTCGGATATTCTCCGGATGACAGAGAGTATCTCCGATATGAATGTCTGTAATACCGGAAATGGCTACAATAGAGCCAATGCAGGCCTCTTTGACCTCAACTTTATTCAGGCCGTCGAATTCGTAGAGCTTGCTGACCTTGACTTTTTTCTGCTTTTCAGGCTCGTGTGCATTGACGATAACCACCTCCTGATTTACGCTGATGGTTCCGTTGTCCACCTTACCTACACCGATACGGCCGACGTATTCATTGTAGTCAATGGTGGAAATCAGCACCTGAGTGCCGGCTTCAGGGTCGCCCTCAGGAGCAGGAATGTAGTCCAGAATGGTTTCAAAAAGGGGTACCATGTCGGTGCCCGGGGTATCAGCATCCAAAGAAGCGATGCCCGCCTTGGCAGAAGCAAATACAAAAGGACAGTCTAACTGTGCATCATCTGCTTCCAGGTCAAGGAATAATTCCAGCACCTCGTCCACAACGGCATCGGGACGGGCTTCCGGACGGTCAATTTTATTGACGCAAACAATAACCGGAAGCTTAAGCTCCAGAGCTTTGCGGAGTACGAATTTGGTCTGCGGCATGGCGCCTTCGAAAGCGTCTACTACCAGGATGACACCGTTTACCATCTTGAGTACACGCTCTACCTCGCCGCCGAAGTCTGCATGTCCCGGGGTGTCTATGATATTGATTTTGGTACCTTTATAGGTAACGGCAGTATTTTTGGCCAGAATAGTGATACCGCGCTCACGCTCGATATCGCCGGAGTCCATAACGCGTTCGGCAACCTCCTGATTTGCTCTGAATACACCGGACTGCTTTAAAAGCTCATCTACTAATGTAGTTTTGCCGTGGTCAACGTGGGCGATAATTGCGACGTTTCTTACGTCTTCTCTTGTCTGCTTCATGAAGCCTCCTTTCTTTAGGGTAACTGCGTGGCTTTTGGCTGAAAAGCATCGGATGATAAAAAGGCAAGCCGGCTTTTAGGACCAAACAGTTACT
>JAFTXF010000051.1 GCA_017461685.1 Lachnospiraceae bacterium | reverse complement strand
TAAAGCTGCTCGCAGATCATCTTGGTATCATCACCGTCTTCATGAGTCAGTACATAATCAACCAACGGATGACCGGCATTGAGTACCAAAGTCTCGCCTTCTTTGCCAAACATACCCATATCCATGCCGTTTGCAGCATACATACGCATCATATCCTGCATACGACGTGCCTCCTCAGATACGGTAATCACGGAAGCAATCTTGGAATTACGAAGCTTTTCTACCTTGACGGTGATATTATCCTTTTTGATTGCCTTCTTCATAATCTTACCTACAAGCTCCGTCTTTGCTGCCAGATCCTCTGCTGCCTTTTTGCTGGTCTTGGCCTTCAGGCTGTCAGTCAAATCTGCATCGATTCTCATGAACTTAATGCCTTGATTCTTCATCTCTAACTGAGAAACAAACGGCTGGTCAATATTATGATTTAAAATCACTGCATCCATCTTGGCAGCCTTAAACATCTTGATATACTGGGACTGCTGGCGCTCGTCGGTTACATAATAAATAATCTTTTCCTTCTTTTCTTCTGCAGCATCTTCCTCATCATTGTCAGCTTCCATACCTTCTGCGGCATTACCTGCATCTACCACTTGAGCCTCTACAGCATTACCGTTCTCATCCACAGCGGTTTCTTCTGTATCAATCGGTTTTACCTCCAGACATTCCGGCAAGGTCATGTAGACACCGTCCAGATTCTTGAACAGAATATAATCTGTCATCTTCTCGCAGAATTTATCATCCTTTAAGCAGCCGAATTTGATAAACGGACTGATGTCATCCCAATATTTTTCATAATTTTCCTTATCGGTCTTGCACATACCGGAAAGCTTGTCAGCCACCTTCTTAGTAATGTAATCGCTGATTTTCTTCACAAAACCGTCATTCTGCAGTGCAGAACGGGATACATTTAACGGTAAATCAGGGCAGTCAATTACACCCTTTAGCAGCATAAGGAATTCCGGAATAACTTCCTTGATATTATCTGCAATAAATACCTGATTATTGTATAATTTGATAGTACCCTCGATAGAATCATATTCCGTATTAATCTTAGGGAAATATAAAATACCCTTTAAATTGAACGGATAATCCATATTCAAATGAATCCAGAATAACGGCTCCTTGTAATCATGGAACACACTTCTGTAAAATTCTAAATAATCATCCTTAGAGCACTCGTTCGGACTCTTGGTCCAAAGCGGATGTGTCTCATTTAATAATTCAGGACGACGTTTGATTTTCAGTCTGTCCTCTGCATCCTCATTTTCAGCCTTAACAGTCTCTACCACTTCATCATCAGCCAACAGCTCTTCCGGCTTAATGGTCTGGGTCTGCTTGTCATTTGCCTTGGATAAATAAATCTCAGTAGGCATGAAGGAACAATACTTCTTGATAACCTCTCTTGCCTTGTATTCATTGCAGAATTCCAGACAGTCCTCATTTAAATACAAAGTAATCGTAGTACCGACCTCAGTCTTATCCCCTTCTGTCATCTCAAACTCAGTGCCGCCGTCACATACCCAGTGAACCGGCTTTGCTCCTTCCTTGTAGGACAAGGTATCAATATGTACTTCATCCGCCACCATGAAAGCAGAATAAAAGCCCAAACCGAAATGACCGATAATCTGGTCCTCATTGGTCTTGTCTTTGTACTTCTCGATAAAGTCTGTAGCACCGGAAAAAGCAATCTGATTGATATACTCTTCTACTTCTTCTGCGGTCATACCAAGACCATTGTCCTTAAAGGTAAGAGTTTTCTGCTCCGGATCTACTACTACATCCACGCGGCCCTTATAATCCTCCGGCAAAGTGTATTCGCCCATCATGTCTAATTTCTTCAGTTTGGTAATCGCATCACAGCCATTACTGATTAATTCACGGTAAAAAATATCATGATCGCTATAAAGCCATTTTTTAATAATCGGAAAAATATTTTCACTATTGATAGATAAACTACCTTTCATCTTATCGCCTCCAAATTACATTGTTGTGGTTGGTTAGAGAGCTCTGTGGGGTGCGAGTTGGAGCTTTATATATTTCGTCTCAGGGCGCGCTCTCGCTCCATGAAAAACTGCAGCGCGCATTGAACACTTAGTGAGCACATGGTGCGAGCTTAGTGAGAAAGCGTGCCTTGTGCTGTACTAAGCTCAGACTGCGGCGTCAAACGCCTTGCTTCACCTACGAACCTGCCACCGGCAGCTTCTTCGGATGCATGGCAGCTAAGGACCGGCGCTTTTCAAGGTCCCTGTGCCGAAATATATAAAGCTCCAACTCGCACCCCACAGAGCCCACTAAACGCCCGTTCAATGTATATTTTATTCCTAATTGTTTTAATTGTCAACACAAAATTAGCACTCACCTCTGGTGAGTGCTAATTTTTAATGATTCGTTTATACTTTTTTTATAAATGGCGTTATTCAACTGTTTTTTGTTTCACAAATTGTAAAACAAGTTCTTGTGGCACGGGTTTCTCTTAAAGCAGTGGAAAGTCTTTATTCAAACAAGCCGCCCAGTTCGGTTTCATAAACGGTGAAAAATTCTGCGGTATCCACTATGCTTCTGTCAGGCAGAGTCAGGCTTAAGATCAGCTCTGAATTGGCGCGTTTGTCCAATTGCGCTACAAAGGCATTGTAGGTGTCTCCGAATACCTCCTGTTTGCGGCTTATCAGAAGTTTTTCTTTATTTAAATCGGTCTGCTCTCTGTCGAGGGTGGAAATACATTTGATAATGTGGTAGCCGTGGCTGGTGCGTACTACAGGCGATATTTCGTCTGTGGCAAGTGCATAGGCCGCTTCTTCAAAGCTTTCTTCCATATCACCCATGCCAAAGGAATAGGTGCCTTTGGAATCCTCGCTGTATTTGGAGATCAGGGTATCAAAGCTTTCGCCGTCTACGGCCATGGTGCGTATCTCCTCGGCTTTACTGCGCATTACTTCGCATTCCTCTTCTGAAAGCTCCTCCCGGTTTCCGTGTTCATCCACCGTATAGGTCTTTAGCAAAATATGCTGTACCGTGATAATGCGCGCCTCATCATCACTGATTTCCGGATTGACATCCCGAATCAGATAAGCATAAAGCTTGTCTGCCAAAAGCTTCTCTGAGTACAACTGCTCTACCACAGCCCCGTCTGTTATGCCCAGGGCATCCTTCTCCGCCTCGGAAAGTGTAGCCAGATACGTCTCTGCTGCAGACCTTGCAGCTGCAGTCTCTTCTTCAGTCAATGTCACCTCATGCTCCGCCGCCAAAAGCTTCATGGCCTTTATCTGGGATAACTGGGCCAATGCTTCTTCTTTTAAATTTTCAAACATGGTAGTGTTCTCATCCACCTTCATGGACCACAGCTCTTCCCCGTATACCTGCTCATACTGATTGGCAATATTAATTAAATATAACATCATTTCTGTGGTTGTTGCGCGTTCGCTGCCCACCTTAAATACCTCATTGGTACCAAATCCGGTGGTTAATACTACTTTGGACCCGCTTTCCCCACATGCGGTCATGACCAGCATGCTTAGCATGACCAGTACTAATGTACATACTCTTTTTATCTTTATCAACATACAATAAGTCTATCCTTCTCTCAATTACATATTGCGAAAGCGGCTGCACTTCGCCACACTTTCTTTCCTATTTACCGGTAATCACTTTTAAAGTCGAACCAATATTAGTTTTGCAGATTTCAATACGATTGTCAATACGTTGTTTCAAAGAATCCACATGCGAAATAATCCCAACCAGCTTGTCCCCCTCGGTCAGCTGATACAGGCTGTCGCAGGCGGCCTGCAAAGCATCCTCATCCAAAGAGCCAAAGCCCTCGTCTACAAACAATGTTTCTACCCGGATGCCACCCTGATACGCCTGAATTACATCACTCATGCCAAGTGCCAGAGAAAGGCTGGCGTGAAAACGCTCTCCACCGGACAAAGTGCTTACAGGACGGGTTTTGCCGGTATAATAGTCCACAATCATAATATCCAAATGATCCTTGGTACGAGCGTCCGTCACCTCTGCTTTTCGAACCATTTCATAGCGGTCCATGGTCATATGACGGAAGCGGATATTGGCAGCAGCCAGAATATCCTCGAAATAACTGCTGAGTACATATTGCTCAAAAACCAGACGCTTTGCATTATTTCCTGCAGCCATATTTTCCAAATCCTTGATAATGCCGAACTCTCTGCGGTATTCTTCGGAAAGCTTACGGTTCTCTTTTATGGAAGCCAATCCGCTCTTTACCTGGGCTTCCTTTAAAATTACCTGTTGTTCTTCCTTTCTCACCCTGTCGCGCTCTGCCTTTACCCTATCGTACTCAGCTTCCACCGCTTCCATATCAAATACCGGTAACTGAGCCAGTTCCTCCGTCAAATGCTCCACAACGGCCTTAGCGCTGGTAATCATTTCCTCCCATTTAGATACCTTTCCCTGGTAGGTTCTCTCTGCTTCTTCCGTCATGCGGGCCTCCAGGAAATCCTCCTCTGTTACAAAAGAGCTGGTGTGAAGCTTCTCCATCCACTCCTCTTCCCGTTTTGCCTGAAGCTTTATAGTCTCCGCCTCTTGTGACGCAGCTCTCTTGTGTGCTTCCAGCAAAGCCTGTACCTGTCCATACACGGTGAGCTGCCTTTGCTTTTCCTTTTCATGTGCCTTCTTCAGCCGTTCCACCTGATGTATATCCGGCACCTCGCCGCCGGAAACAAAAGGCTCAGGATGCTCTAATGAGACGCACACCGGACAAGGCATTCCCGGCACCAGCATATCCGCCACAATACCAATACTGGCCCTTTTATAAGCCTGATCTGCCTGCTGCCAATTGTCATAAGCCTGTTTTTCATCAGCTTCGATTTCCAAATACAGCTGCTGTGCCTCCTTCAAAGCCTTCTGCGCTTTTGCGGCCTCCTTAGAAAGGAGATGTAACTGCTTTCCGGTTTCCTGCCTGCTTTCATATTCTTTTTCTAATCCTCTGGCCTCTCTGCCTGCTGCCAAACGCTGCTTTGTATCCTCGTATTGGGTTCTGGTATCGTTTAGCTTTTGGTATCGCTCCTTGGCCTTCTGTAACTGTTCCTGCTTATTGCGTTGTTCCTGCACCTGATTGTATACCGTATATTGTCTGCTTAAAGCCCCTTCACAGTCCGAAAGTTCCTTCGCCAAACGCTTTTTATCCAATGACAGCTGCTTCTTCCGCAAGGTCAGCGCTTCTTCTACAGCATCATAATTTATATGCTCTGCACCGGCTAATGCCTCTAATTCTTCGTCCCCTTTTGCATGAATTTTAATATCTTCCTTCATGCGGCTTGTATACTCACTGACCTTACGGTAGCTTACCAGGGACCTGTTTTTCAAGGCCTGGGTAAATAAATCGTATTTCTCTGTACCGAATATACCGCGGAAAATCTTTGTTTTTTCCTGACTGGGTGCGGTCAAAAGTCTGTCAAATTCTCCCTGGGCAATCATGGAAATCTGTTTAAATTGATAATAATCCAACGCCATTAATTCCTGCAGCTTTTTATTTACTGTAGTAACCCCTTCCAGAACATTCCCGTCCGGAAGCTTCAAAACAGCATTTTCCTTCTCCGTAGTATAGGTAAGCGCACCTTCTGCATTTCTGCGCTTTCGCGGACGCTGATATTCAGGGTTACGGTGCACCTCGTACGTCAGGTCATTGTGGGTAAATATAAAATGTACATAGGTTGCCGTGTCAGGCTGGGCAAAATCAGAGCGCAAGGTATTCTTTTCCCGCTCTTTTCCGGAAGTATCCCCGTAAATGGCAAAACATATACCGTCAAAAACCGTAGTCTTTCCGGCTCCGGTAGGACCTGCTATCAAAAACAGCGCCCCTTTGTCAAAAACCTCAAAGTCAATTGTAACCTTATCCCTATAAGGGCCCCATGCGGACATTTCTAAATATTTCGGTCTCATAATCGCTCCACCTCTCCGGCCACTTCCTGTACCACAGCCAGCCGCTCTGCATCTAACGGTTCTCCGGCCAGGCTTTCATAAAAGCTTCCGAAAAGCTCTTCCATCGTCTTTTTCTTGCTCTCTGCCCCGTGAAACAGTAGTGTGCCGGCTTCTGCAAGACGCTTTTCCAACACAATCTGCATCGTATTGGGATATACACTTCGCAGGCTTCCGATGGGGTCAATTAATTCTTCCCTGTCGGTGAGAATGGCCTGAATAAAATCTTCCCTTCCTGTTTCCAAAGCATTGCCCTGGCTGATTAACTCCGCAAGACTTCCTTTCACCGTGCGCATCTGACGTAGTGGATGTAATACCTTGCGGCAGACACCCACCTCTCCGTGTTCCTGCAGCTCTATAACATTTACCCCTTTACCGGTTCCCGCCTCCGAAAAAGAATAACACAGCGGCGAGCCCGCATAGTACGTCTGCCCACGCTTCATACACTGGGGCTTGTGAATATGTCCCAAGGCCACATAATCGTAGCCTGCAAACAAAGATACATCCACCTGCTCCAGGCCGCCCACAAAGCTGTGCACCTCGGAATCGGACAATTCCGGCTCTTTTCCCTGGGCACATACAAAAAAGTGTGTCAAAAGCACATGCCTGTCCGCGCGCTCCGGGCCGCCCTTAAGCTGCTCCAGTTGTTTTGCCACTGCTTCCTCGCTGCTGCCCGCTTCCACTACCGCAGGCTTTACAAAAGGAAGTAAATGAAAGGCCACTTTTCCAAAGCTGTCTTCCAAAATGATTTCCTTTACCTCCCTGCCGCCGGCAATATACAGTCTGCTCTTTTCCAACAGACTGGCACCAAAGCTTAAGCGCTCTGCACTGTCATGATTGCCTGCAATCATAAATACCGGTGCAATAGCAAGAGCTTCCAGCAAAAACCATTCCAACAACTGCACCGCTTCCGTACTTGGCACAGACCTGTCGTAAATATCTCCCGCAAGCAAAAATGCATCTACCTGCTCTTCCCGCGCAATCTGCAGTATTTCCTGCAGGATATGCTTCTGGTCCTCCAACATATTAAATTCATATATACTTTTTCCTATATGCAAGTCTGCCGTATGTAATAATTTCATAGAATTTTCCTTAACCGGGAAGTATCCTCTTGCTGCAAGAGGCCCCCATTTGCATGATTTATTAGATGATTGTGAAATTTTGCGGCTGCCGGTGGTCCTGATATATATTCTGGTAGAAGGGCCCTGAAAAGCGCCGGTCCTTAGCGAAGCAAGGTGGTAACCGCAGTCTGAGCTTAGTACAGCACAAGGCACGCTTTCTCACTAAGCTCGCACTACGTGCTTGCTAAGTGTTCAATGCGCGCTGTAGCTTTTCACGGAGCGGGAGCGTCCCTGAGACGGAATATATATCAGGACCACCGGCTGCCGCAAAATTTCACAATTATCTAATTTCATTATACTACACCATAAATAGTTTAGTAAAGTTTTTTCGTTCTTTAATTTTCTGACACTTTATGCTAAACTAACAAAAGACTTTGACTTAGTCAGGGTCAATTTTTTCGGAGGTATCTTACTATGAATAAAGGTACAGTAAAGTGGTTTAACAACCAGAAAGGTTACGGTTTCATCACAGATGAATCC
>JAFTXF010000050.1 GCA_017461685.1 Lachnospiraceae bacterium | reverse complement strand
ATTTTGGCAGGAATTGGTTTTTCCCTGTTTTATGTAGATGAGGCAAATGATCAGATGATGCTTTTGGGTACCGACAATGACCTGATTGCTGATTGGGAAAACGGTATATTCTATGATAATTTCCGCGGTGTCTGGGGCGCTATCGACGGTCATCTCGTTTACATGGAGCTTTCTTTTGAGGGCGAAGATTACAACCTGTATTCTGTGCCGATTCTGTTAAACGGTGAAGAATATAATCTGCAGGTAGCATATGATTTCACAGTAGAGGAATGGTCCATTCTGGGTGCTTCCAAAGGCCTGGATGAGTCCGGTATGGCAAGTAAAGAGATGCGCTTATTGGCTGAGGGCGATGTGATTACCACCATCTGGCAGTTAGCTTCTTATAGTGGAGATGATGATTTTGAAATGTATACCGCAGAGGAGCTGATTGTAACTGCTGATACAACCTTTGGCGAGGCTCCGTTATTTGACGGCAGCTATTCCATGGTATTTGAAATGTGGGATGCAGCGGGCAACTATGCATATTCTGATGCGGTAACCTTTGAGTGTATGGAAGGTGAAATCTGGACCACAGTTTATGAGGATTAAAAGGATAAAGTCTCATTGCCATCACAAAATAGAGCAATAGTAGATTGATTCAAAAAATAAATAAAAGAGGTAAATGAAAAATGAAAAAGAGAATTTTAGTGGCTTTGCTGTGTCTGTGCATGCTTATGACTTTGATACCGGTCAAAATCATGGCAGCAGCAAATGAAATTAGCGTTACAGATGCTACTTACTATGATAGTGGTGCATTGAAAAGTATAACAACTAATTTTAGTTGGGACAGTGCCGGCGCAACCAGTCGACTGGTGCTTATGACAAACAGGCTGCGTTCAGCAGGAGAAGAGGGCACAAGTGTGGGCTATGGTGATTTCACCAATTATGGTTTTTATGGATCTACATTTGATAGTTTTAGTGATGTTGAGGATTATGATCGGGAAAATAATGCCTTTGGCATTGTTTCTTATACTGACGAGAAACAGGTTGTGGCTTTCGGAAATAACACTATGACGTTTTCTTTTGATGAAACAGATATTCCGTTAAATGTGAATAAGACTTATTATGTATATTTGTGGACATCATGGTCACAGACCGGGTACAATCCGAAATATTATCCGGACAACCTGTTCTGTGTAATCAGAGTGCAAGACGGTGCTGTGGAATATGCAGTTGCTACCGGTCAGAATTCTTACGATGAAAATGTATTTACAGAGGTTGTCAGTCAGAGTAAATATGATGTTGCAATTACACCTGCAGCAAATATGACTAAGACAGAGGAATCCGGCGCGGAAACCCAGAGGGAACTGGTTAGTGCTATAATTCCGGTTGTATACACAGCAAATGACGGTTATTATTTTGAAGAAGATTATGCTGTTGAGACTGTAAACGGTATTATGGTAAAAAGAGACAGTGAAACTCAGATCACAGTTTACGGCACTCCTTCCGATAATGCTTCAATCGTACTCACAGAGCCTACACAGAAGCCGGAGGAGCTGGAAGATATTACCTTTGGTTATGCATATGACGTTCAGAGAAGTCCGGCATATCCGGTAAAGGGTGAACAGATCAGATTGTACAGTCTGGCAAAACCGCTGTTGTCAGGCAGAGTTGATAGAAAAGAGACAAATGAAGGCGATTGGACTTTGACAAAAGCCGGCACATATTCTTATCTCAAAAATACAAATATGGGAACTTCAGCTCTGGATGGTATTGTGGATGCGGTTGCCCGTAATTATGACTTGACAGGTAATGACAAAGAGGGTATTGTTCTTCATGAATTAAAGGATGGCGATACGCATATTGCATACGGGGTGGTAATTGTATTTGATAATGTAAAGGGATATGCAGGGTTTATTGGTGATAATCTTGGTGGCGGCGCAGGTTATCTGCTTTCCAAAACAGCATTGACAGATGAGGTTACCGCAGATGCGCTCATGATTGTGACCGATTTTATACCAACCATTAACTACAGTATTGAGTTAAATCCAAGCAGTACCATCACATTTGATGCTGTAACAGAAGGATATGAACAGCCGACAGGCAAGTCGGTTGAAGTAATCAATACCGGTGACGGAGAAACAGGCGAATTGGTGCTGTCACTTGGCGGAACCAATGCCGACAGTTTTTTGCTTGACAAAACCGAAATTCAGAATATTAAGGTAAATGATGGCAGTGGTGAGCATATTCACACATTCCGTGTGTTCCCAAAGACCGGGCTTACCGAAGGAACCTACACAGCAACGATCAGTGTCAGTGGAAGCAATATTATCACTCAGACGGTAGATGTAACCTTTATGGTAAATGAGCCGGTACATACCTGTACCCTGATTCCTGTAGCAAAGGTAGGTCCTACCTGTGATACAGCAGGCAAGGAAGCATATTATTACTGCGAGGAATGTGGCAATAATTATGAAGATGCACAGGGCCAGACTCTGATTGCAGATATTATTGCATGGGGTAATATTAAGGAACAGGGTCACGACTGGGCAGAAGCAACCTGTACAGAGCCAAAGACCTGTAAGAGAGATAACTGTGGTATTACCGAAGGAATTGCACTTGGCCATACCGCTTCTGACTGGAAGTATGATAATGAAAATCACTGGAAGGAATGTACGGTAACAGATTGTGATACTAAGTTACAGAGTGCTTCCCATGAATTCGAATGGAAAATCGATAGAGAGCCTACAGAAACTGAAAATGGAAGAGAGCATGAAGAGTGTAAAGCTTGCGGTTATAAGAGGGATGGCATAGATATTCCGGCAACCGGGACCACCGAAGAACCTGCTGCACCACAGGCTCCGAAGACCGCTGATAACAGCATGATGGAGCTTTGGATTGCAACTGTGATTATCAGTAGCCTTGGTATCGTTTTAGTTTATGTAACAAATCAGAAAAAGAAAGCCTTCTAATAATCAGGCACAATAAATAGAGCGGAATACAGTGGATAAAGGTTTGGTGTCACCCGGATCTTACCTGTACTCCGCTTTAATTTTTTCTGAAAAATTAATATTTTTGTATACGTATAGATAGTAAATGTGGTAAAGTAATATGAGATAGAATAAGAAGGGCAGCATTTTCGGGTTCTGGCAAGAAAAGCTGCAAACAAGGTGGTTTACCATGATATTTGACACACATGCCCATTATGAGGATGGGGCGTTTGATGAAGATAGAGAAGTCCTGCTTTCCGGTATGAAGGAGCAGGGGATAGGGAAGATTGTAAATGTGGGTGCCAGTCTGGCTTCTAATGAGAAGACACTGGAATTGATCAGGCAGTATGATTTTATGCTGGCTGCATTCGGCATTCATCCCAATGATGCACATACGTTAAATGAAGAGAATTTTAAGCGTATTGAAGCGCTTTGTCAGATGGAGCGGTGCGTGGCAGTGGGAGAAATCGGTCTGGACTATTATTGGCCGGAGCCGGATGCTTCTTTTCAGAAGGTGTGGTTTGAGCGTCAGATGGAGCTGGCCAGACAGATTCATAAGCCTATCATCGTGCATTCCAGAGACGCAGCCCAGGATACCTATGAGATGATGAAGGCAGCCCGGGCGGAAGAGATTGGCGGCGTGGTACATTGTTATGCGTATAGTAAGGAAATGGCCAAGCAGTTTGTGGATATGGGATTTTTTATCGGAATCGGCGGGGTTGTGACCTTCCAGAACAGCCGCAAACTCAAGGAAGTGGTAGAATACATTCCGTTAGAATATCTGGTGTTAGAGACAGATTGTCCGTATCTGGCACCCACGCCTTACAGAGGCAAGCGAAATTCTTCCTTGTTTCTGCCATATGTGGTTGAGGCTATCAGCCAGTTAAAGAGTATTTCCGCAGAAGAGGTAGAGCGCGTCACATGGGACAATGCTCACAGGCTGTACCGTCTGCAGTAGATTATAATTAGGAGACGCAGTATTCCGGCTGCCGGACCACTACATTTCCCGATTACTAAGAATTTTAAAAATATCAAAGGAGACACACTATGGCAACTTTAGGAATTCCCCAGAACACCATAGCGATTTTGCAAAAATATAATTTTAATTTTCAAAAGAAGTTCGGTCAGAATTTTTTGATTGATACCCGGGTGTTAGACCGTATCATTGAGAGCGCGGAGATTACAAAGGACGACTGCGTATTGGAAATCGGTCCGGGCATCGGCACTATGACCCAGTATCTGGCGGAAGCGGCCAGAGAGGTTGTGGCAGTAGAAATTGACAAGAACTTAATTCCGATTTTGGAGAATGATACCCTTGCGGAATATGACAATGTAACTATTATTAATGACGATATTTTAAAGGTAGACATTAATAAAATCGTACAGGAGAAAAATAACGGACAGCCTATCAAGGTGGTGGCAAATCTTCCGTATTATATCACCACACCGATTATTATGGGGCTTTTTGAAAGTCATGTGCCTTTAAAGAGTATTACCATTATGGTGCAGAAGGAAGTGGCGGACCGCATGCAGGTGGGGCCGGGCACCAAGGATTACGGTGCGCTGTCTTTAGCCGTGCAGTACTATGCCAAGCCTGAAATCGTAGCAAATGTGCCGCCAAATTGTTTTATTCCTCGGCCGAATGTGGGCAGTGCGGTGATCCGCCTGACCCGCCACGATAAACCGCCGGTAGAGGTGAAGGATGAGGCGTATATGTTTGCACTGATTCGTGCTTCCTTTAATCAGCGCCGCAAAACTTTATTAAACGGTCTGACCAATGCAGGAAATCTGGGCGTCACCAAGGAACAGATTACAGAGGCTTTGGAGCAGATGGGTCTTCCTGCCACCATTCGCGGAGAGGCCCTTACTTTGGAGCAGTTTGGGGAGCTCAGCAATTTGTTAAAGGCATAAAAGATGCAGGTAAAGATTATATCCATAAAACGTTACGCTTATAGTGGGTTTGTGGAATTTATTACAGATTCATGAAATATTTTTACGAAATTAGTCGTGTTTATTTTGACATCAAATCCAGCCTATGATAGACTGAATATATAGAGTATTTATCGATAACATAAAGACAACATATAATCGAGGTGAGACCTTTGGACAAGGCAGAATATAAAATTGCAACAGAACATATCAAAAAATTAATATCTCAGGGAGAGTATGCAGAGGCCTCTTACATTGCGGATACCATTGACTGGCGCAGAGTAAAGAGTGTGATGATGCTGTGTACTGTCAGCGATTTATACAAGGTAAATCGCCGTTATCAGGATGCCAAGGAGCTTTTGTACATGGCTTATGAGCGTAATCCGGAGAGCCGTACGATTTTGTATTCTCTTTGCGATTTATCTATCAAGCTGGAAGAGTTCGTGGCTGCTATTGAGTACTACAAATCTTTTGTAGAGGTGGCTCCCAAGGATACAGGCCGTTATGTATTGCAGTACCGTCTGTATCAGGCCCAGGAAGTAGGCTTAGAGGAGCGCATTGAGGTATTAGAGCAGTTAAAGAGTGAAGAATATATTGAGAAGTGGGCATATGAGCTGGCATATTTGTACCATCGCATCGGTTTTGCGACCAAGTGCGTGGAGGAATGTGACGAGCTGATTTTGTGGTTCGGTAAGGGACGTTATGTTTACAAGGCGATGGAGTTAAAGATGCTTCACGAGCCCCTTACGCCGTATCAGCAGAGTATCTATGACCACCGCTTTGAGCATATGGAGCAGGCCAAGGATATGACCCGGGTATTGCCGCGCATTGATTCCGGCGATTCTGCCATGACGGATGAGGGTATGGTGGATGTGACAGATGCTCCGACTGTGGAGATTCCGCAGGAATATCTGGAAAAAGAGCTTCATATTTCAGCAGAGGAACAGCCTGCCGTGGCAGAAGATATTCAGGTAAAGACCTTGGATGTGGCCAATGCATACAATACCATGAATCTGCAAAAGGAATTGGCGGACAGCCTCCGTGAGATTTTGGAGGTATCCCAGACCGAGAGCAGTGTGGATGAAGCGCAGCAGGAGGCTGATACATCTGTATATGCAGATACTGCAGAAATGGCTGGCGGAGCTGAGGAAGCAGAGCATTTGGAACAGTCCGTAACGGCAGAGACAGCAGAGGAGGCAGGGGTTTATACGGAGGCTGAGGCTGAGCCTGTGACAGAGCCGGAAGCAGTGTCAGAGAAGACGTCAGTGTCCATACACGCCTTTGAGAGAACGGCGCAGAAGTCTTTGGAAGAGCAGCTGCCGGTACCGGAGATTATTTCCGAGCAGATCAGTATTGCGCAGATTTTGCCGGATGCCTTTAAGATTGTAGAGCCGGAAGCGGTGATGATTAATGAGCAGATTACCGGTCAGTTGAGCATAGAGGATGTTCTGGCTGAGTGGAATAAGCAGCAAGAGCGGGCTATGGAGGCTCATCAGGAGGAGATTTCCGCCCGGATTAAGAGTCAGACACAGGATATTTTTGCAGCCATTGAGGCAGAGATGAAGCGAGATATTTTCGAGACCGTAGAGTTATCTGAGGAAGAGGACATTGAAACTGACCGGGCCGAGGAGGATTACTCTGATGCGGGAGCAGATACTGTTCCGGTGATTTCAGAGGATGGGGCAGAAGAGGCGAATCCACAGGAGACACCGGGGGATTATGCGGATACCTTCGAAGCAATACCGGAGAGCGATGGTGAGGCATTTACAGGCGAACCGGAGCCGGAGTATTATGATGAGGAGGAAACTCCGGAAGAGGCTGAGGAAGTGCTTGACGAAGCGGTAGTACCTGAAACGGTACCGGATATTTCAGAGAGTGATGGAACGGCTGCTGACAATTTGGATACAGAGGAACAGGAAGAGGCTGCGGCAGAAACGGTTGAGCCGGAGACGGATATTTCCGATGAATCTGCACAGGAGGCCTGTGCTTCGGCTGCATCAGTCGATAGAAATATTTACAAGGCCTTTATTCGTTCTGAGGAGACGGAAGTTCAGATTGGCGCAGCACTGCGAGAAGTATCCATGGAGGCTTCTAAGGGCAATGTGCGAGTAACCGGACATGATTTATCTGTTTGCTTTGAATTTATCAAGACACTGATAACAGATTTAAAGAGCCGGGGATTTTCCGTACAGGGCAAGACCGCCAAGATTTCTGCAGTAAATCTGAACAAAAAAGAGCCTTTGGAAATTATCAGCAAGGTTCAGGACGGAGTATTAATCATTGAAAGAGCAGGACGCCTTCGTAAGGAAACCGTGGAAAAGCTGCAGAACTATCTGAAAGCACAGGAACTGTCCATTTTGGTGTTTATCACCGATACAGAGCAGGGAATGAAGCATTTTATAGACAAGTATCCGGTAATGGGTCAGTTGTTTGACGTGTATGTAAATATTAAGGATTATTCCGAAGATGAGCTGCTTGAATATGCTGCACAATATGCCCATGACTGTGAATACAGCATTGAAACCATGGGTCTGTTGGCCTTACGTACACGTATTGACGAGATGATAGCCAATGAAGATGCCCCGACAAAAGAGGATGCAAGAAATATCATTGACAATGCGATTGATCATGCGAATCGCAGGAATATCAGGCATTTCATGGATGTGCTTCTGCACAAGCGCTATGATGCAGAGGATATGATTATTCTGCGGGAAGAGGATTTTTTGTAAAAATGGAATAGATGGCAGAATCAGGATTTTGCCGGCGCCCGAAATATGAAATTTTTAAGGGAGCGACGTACCTATGTGAGGAGGAAAGGTTCCGTCACAGGATGGTGCGCGCTCCCTTTTTGCTGCCGGACATCTGAAAAGCTGCCCCTGGTGGGCTTTTGCAGGTATCTTATTTTTTTAATAGCAGGTCCTTCTCATCTTTCAGAGATATTTTTTCCAGTAAAAATTTATAGCGCTTTAAAATAGCATTTACCTGATAAATATAGCAGTCAATTAAATCCGGGTCGGTAACATTGTCAAAGCCACTGTAAGCTACCTCTAAAGCGTATCTGGTTTTTTTTAAAT
>JAFTXF010000049.1 GCA_017461685.1 Lachnospiraceae bacterium | reverse complement strand
TGACACAAAGCAAAAGGAAAATCACTCGACCGGCTTCATTACCAACATAATAGCGGACGGTAACCAGAAATCCCATGCACACCTTTTGGAAAACAGTCAGGTCCTGAAAAACAGGAAAATATTTTTCTGTTTCAATTGCTGTTCGTCTGGTATTGCCCGGAGAAAATAGTATAAAGCACAGAGATAGTATGATAAAGGCAAATTGTACCAGATACATCCAATTTACATTTTTTTTAGTGGCCACCATATATACACCGGCCGCTAAATAAGTTCCAAATAATATTGCTGCCATCTGTTCCATGCTTGTCGCGTAGATTAGGGCTATCAAACTAATAAAAAATCCCGAAAGTTTTAGTGTGTCTTCCATAATTTGTCTGAGTGAGACAATAACCACTATTCCGAAGGCTAAAACCCATAAATAATTCAGCGTAGTCGTAATCCAGCCGGCACTTTTTAGGGAGGCTGCGGGTATGAAAAGTAACAGGCAGGAAAACAAAATTTTATTTTCGTATGTTTCGCCACGGCCAAAGACTTTTGACACTGCCTCAATGAGGACGATTATTACCATTGCATTTAAAATGCGCCATATCCATGGGCTCCGGGAAGCAACAAAAACCAGAATGGCTTCTATAACGATACGGGAGGACCACGTAAAATAGCGCTTGTTTAAGAAAGCAGCCAAGCTCATTTCATCTAGCACGTCAGAAAAAAACATATCATCTCCCAATTGTTCGCTGCAAAAAAATTGTAAAACAAATATAGCTATTACAATAATCATCCATATTATTTTCTTTATGCCAAATTTAGTTTCCATGGAAATTTCCTCCTTTTTTAAATTGCTTATATTATGCATCAGAATGGTATACAATATTTCAGATTTATAAAGTATTAACATGCAATGCGCCATGGAAACATTTCCCATGCGATGAAGTATGCGCAGAAAGCATTGAAAAATTCCATAAAACCATGTAAAATAAAACAGGAATTCAGAAAAGCGAATATATGAGGGAAATGGAAAGAGAGCTGTTCTGGACAGAAAATGAAATAATAGAGGAGGTTTTCTATTCATGAAAGCAAGAAAAAAATGGACAGTTTTACTTGCAGTGATGTTGCTTGCAGCCGTATGTTTGGCGGGCTGCGGCCGGGCAGAACAAAAGAAAATTGTGCGTATCGGACACAATCAGTCTACCAATCATCCTACTCACATTGGTCTTGCTGCATTTGCAGAGTATATCAATGAGCAGTTAGGGGACAAGTATGTGGTTGAAGTATACCCGAGTGAGCTGTTAGGTTCTCAGACAGATATGGTGCAGCTGACCCAGACCGGAGCCATTGATTTCTGTGTGGCAAGTAATGCTATTTTGGAGACATTCAGTAAGAATTACGAGATTTTTAATTTGCCGTATCTGTT
Source organism: Lachnospiraceae bacterium (assembly GCA_017461685.1). GTDB lineage: Bacteria > Bacillota > Clostridia > Lachnospirales > Lachnospiraceae > RGIG6307. The sequence continues at coordinate 2,400 of JAFTXF010000049.1, read as the reverse complement.
TGCAAGTACGGAAGCATATCACGCAGCGATGGATGATGCCAATGTAACGGAGCCTATTTTCAATGCTACGGAAAAGGCCGGTTTTAAGGCAGTTACCTGGCTGGATGCAGGTACAAGAAACTTTTATACTGTGGATAAGCCTATTAACAGTCCGGCGGATTTAAAGGGACTGAAGATTCGTGTGCAGCAGTCACCGACGAATATTGAGATGATGCGTCTGTTGGGCGGTTCAGCGAATCCGATGGGCTTTGGCGAGGTTTATACTTCCCTGCAGGCCAATATTATCGATGGCGCGGAGAACAATGAGATGGCACTGACCGATAACGGACACGGTGACGTATGTAAGTACTATTCTTATGACATGCATCAGATGGTTCCGGATATTTTAATCGGCAATCTGACATTTTTGGAGGAATTAAGTGCAGAAGAGCTGGCAATATTTGAAGAAGGCTTTGATTTACTGAACTCTGTACAGCGCGAAGAGTGGGTAAAAGCTGTAGAAAATGCCAAGGATAAGGCTCAGAATGAGCAGGGCGTTACCTTTATTTATCCGGACCAGGAACCGTTTAAGGAAGCGTGCATGCCGCTTCACGATTCCGTGCTGGAGAGCAACCCGGATATCCAGCCTATTTACGATATGATTCAGGAATACAATACGTTGTATCCTTCAGTGGAAGAATAGGGAGGTATTTATGAAACAGTTGAGATATTTTTTAAACCGTACATTAAATGTACTGGCCGGCGTGAGCTTCCTTGCTATGGTAGCCCTCACCTGCTGGCAGGTATTTACCAGATATGTCTTACAGAATCCGTCCTCCTGGTCTGAGGAGCTGGTTTCTTACCTCTTTGCATGGATGGCTCTCCTTGGAGCATCTCTTGTAGTGGGAGAACGGGGACATATGAATATTCCGATTCTGGTGGACCGTATGGGACCATCTGCAAGGAAAGCATTAAATATTTTTGCTGAAGTAGTGGCATGTGTCTTTGCTGCAGTTATTTTGGTATACGGTGGTGTGCAGATTACCAGTCTGGCCATGGGACAGATGACCTCTTCTCTTGGAATTCCAATTGGTATTTTCTATATTGTATTGCCACTCTGCGGTGTGATTAATATTATCTACACGATTCTCAATATTATCGGAATTGTAAAAGGGGAAATCAGTACGGATCCTGTAGATGAAGCTGCAGAAGAAGTGGCGAAGGCCGAGAAGGAGGTATAGGAATATGGCAATGGAAGCATTATTAATTATTCTGGTAATTATGCTGGGACTTTTGGTTATCGGTGTGCCGATTTCTTATGCCATCGGTATTTCTTCTCTGGGAGCAATCTTGATGTCAGTAGATCTTGATGTAGCGGTACTCACTGGCGCACAGCGCACTTTTGTAGGTATGAGTAAATTCAGTCTGACAGCGATTCCGTTTTTTATCCTGGCGGGTAATTTGATGAATCAGGGCGGTGTTGCCAAGAGGCTGGTGGATTTTGTAATGGCAATCCTGGGCAAATTGCCGGGTGCTTTATTGGTAACCAATATCGGTGCCAATGCACTGTTCGGTGCCATTTCCGGTTCTGCTTCTGCAGCAGCTGCTGCGGTAGGAAGCATGGTACGCGAAGGGGAAGAGGAGCAGGGATATGATCCTGCCATCTGTGCGGCTACAAACGGAGCGTCTGCTCCGTCCGGACTTTTGATTCCGCCATCCAATGCTATGATTACCTATTCCCTGGCAGCAGGCGGTACCTCTGTAGCGGCACTGTTCCTTGCAGGCTATATTCCGGGAATTATTTGGGCAATTTGCTGTGTTGTTGTAGCCATTATTATTGCGAAGAAAAAAGGTTACAAGGGTACGACCGGCAGATACGACTGGAAAAATCTTGGAAGAGCAACCCTCAGAGCACTTCCTTCCCTGTCACTGATTGTGGTTGTTATCGGCGGTATTATCGGCGGTATCTTCACAGCAACAGAAGGCTCTGCCATTGCAGTTGTGTATGCACTGATTCTCGGTATCTGCTACAAGAATATTACAGTGAAATCCTTCTGGAAAATTGTAGTGGACAGTGCAAAAATGAGCGGTATGATTGTGTTCCTGATCGGTGTATCCAATATTCTGGGATGGGTTATGGCATTTACCCAGATTCCGCAGGCGATTTCCGCAGCACTGCTGGGTCTGACAGAGAATAAGTTTATCATTCTGCTGATTATGAACCTGATTCTTTTGGTTGCAGGTACTTTCATGGATGTGACACCGGCGATTTTGATTTTCACACCGCTGTTCCTTCCTATCATAGAGACCTTCGGTATGCATCCGGTACAGTTTGGTCTGATTCTTGTATATAACCTTTGTATCGGTAATATTACGCCGCCGGTAGGTAATACGCTGTTTGTAGCGATTAAGGTGGGCAAG